>NZ_JBFBBE010000014.1:87060-150560 GCF_040682555.1 Streptomyces sp. NPDC051172 | reverse complement strand
CGTGACGGTCCGTCCCCTGGCGAGGAGCAGGACCGCCCGGTGCAGGCGGAGATGTGTGCGCCAGGCCGTGCTGACCGTCCACAGATCTTCGCAGATCAGCCACGGTGACTGTCACCGGCAGGGGCCTGCCGGGCGGATCAGGCGGTGGCCTCCCGTGCCGCAAAGGGCCGTGAGACCGAGCCGATCCGCCGGACAGGCCCGTCTCAGCCCTGCTTGGGCGCCCTCGGTGTGGTGCGGCGCAGGGTGAAGGAGTGGCCTGCCGGGTCGGCGTAGCCGCGTTCCTCGAAGGGGCCGGACGCGTCCTTCGTGTCCAGGGGGCGCCCGCCGAGTTCGATCACCTTGCGCTCCACCGCGTCCAGGTCCTCCACCATGAAGTCCAGATGGACCTGGAGGGAGTTCTCCGGGCGCGGCCAGCTCGGCGGCGTCGCGTTCACATCGCGGCGGAAGGCCAGCCGGGTGCCGTCGGCGCCCCTGATCTCCACGCGGTTGGCGGTCGCGTCCGTCTCCTCGGCCGCCAGCAGCTCCTTGTAGAACACGGCGAGCTTCTCGGGCTCGAGGCAGTCGAGCACCAGATAACCCGCTTCCACCAGTGGCATGTCTCCTCCGAACGGTCCGGGGCGCGGGACTTCGTGCCCCGCGGCCCTGTACCTCACGGATATCCCGGTCCGGCGGATTCAGTCGGCGGCCGGCCGCTCCCCCGCCCCGTGTGGCCGGGCCCGGACCTCCGCCAGCCGTGCCGCAGCCGCGCTCAACAGCAGGTCCAGGGCGGCCGGATAGGAGCTCCGGGGCATGTCGGCCACGAGGTGGCGGGCCGTCGCGGCGATGTGCGGATGCGTGTCGGCGGGCAGCCGGGCGTAGGTGGCCCGCCACACGGCCGCCTCCGCCTCCTGGGCGCTCTTCGGCAGCGCCATGCTCGCCGAGTCCAGGGCACCGAAGGCGAGGGACTGGTCGACGAAGGCGTGATAGATCCGCACCGCATCGGCGTCCGGGAAGCCGCCGTCGCGCAGCACGCCGAGGATGGTCTCGACGGCCTGGATCTCGTACGCCCGCCCGGTCACCCGGTACGAGCTCAGGACGGCCGCCCGGGGATGGGCGAGGGCGCCCGCGTGCATGCGCAGACCGAGGTCGCGCAGGTCGGCCCGCCAGTCGCCGGTGGGCCGCCAGATGCGCAGGGTACGGCCGATGAGCTCGTCCGCGATGGCGAGCATCAGGTCGTCGGTGTGCCGGAAGTAGCGGTACAGCGAGCTCGGGTCGGCGCCGAGGGCACGCCCGAGGCGGCGGACGGACAGGGCCTCCGCACCGTGTTCCTCGATCAGTCTGAGGGCCGTGGCGACGATCAGTTCCTCGGAGAGGACGACGCCCTGCTTGGTGGGCCGTCTGCGCTGCCGGGCGGTGGGCGGGACGACGCGCTCGCTCATGGACTGCCTCCCTGGGACCGGTGCCCGCACCTTATGACAACACCGTTGACCTGTTAAGTGCCCGGGCAGTTTCATGTGCGTTCACCGGGGCCGCCCAGGCCCCCAGGTGCGAGCGGAGACCGGCCATGTCCGACCAGCCCTTCGGTGCAGCCCCGCCGACGCGGCCCGCGCTGCGCAAGTCCCTCGGCGTGCTCGACGGCATTGCCATCGCCGCGTCCAGCACGGCCGCCACCACCAGCATCGGCATCGGCCTGGGCGTCACGGCCGGTGTGGTGGGCCTGCATCTCCCGGCGATCATGCTGCTGGCGTTCCTGCCGGTCCTCGGCATCGCGGGCGCCTTCTCCCGGCTGAACCGGGTCGAGCCGAACGCGGGCAACGGCTATGTCTGGGTGGGCCGTTCGCTCAGCCCGTGGCTGGGCTTCATGGTCGGCTGGGTGAACATCGTGGCGACGCTGGCCTTCCTCGCATACACCACCGCGGTGACCGGGTCGGCGCTGATCCAGCTCGCCGGGGAGGCCGGGCTGCACCGGTTGGCCGGGCTCGCCCTGGACCCGGGTTCGACGGTACAGACGACCGCGGTCGGCATCGTGGTCCTGGTCGCGGTCACGCTCACCGCGGTCACCGGCATCCGGACGGCTGCGCGGCTGCAGACCGGCCTGCTGGTCTTCGAGTACGTCGTCCTGCTCGGGTTCTGCGGATACGGCATCGTCAACGGGCCGCACGCCTTCAGCCTGACCTGGTTCGACCCGTTCGCCATTCCGTCGGCGTCGGCGCTCGCCCAGGGACTGCTGCTGTCGGTGTTCTGCTACTGGGGCTTCGAGGCCGCGTTCAGCGTGAACGAGGAGGTGCGCGACCCGCGCGACGCCTCCCGCGCCGGGATCATCACCCTGGTCACCATGCTGACACTCTTCGTGATCGGCTCGGTCGCCTTCCAACGGGTCCTTTCCGAGCCCGAGTTGGCCGGGCACGGCGCCCAGGGTCTTGCGTTCTTCGGGGACCGGCTGGCGTCCCAGCCGCTGGCCGCGCTCCCCCTGGTGGCGCTGATGTTCTCGGCGGTCGCCTCCCTGCAGGCCGGTGTCATCCCCACGGCCCGGGCGATGTTCGCGATGAGCCGGGACCGTACCCTCGGGCCGGTGTGGTCCAAGGTCAGCTCCCGGTACGGAACTCCGGCCGCCGGAACGCTGCTGATCGGCGCCCTCGCGACGGTCATCGCGGCCCTCGCCCTGGTCATTCCGCGGCTCGCGGACATGATCATGGCGACGGTGAGCGCCGTGGGCATCGTGGTCGCCCTGTCGTACGCGCTCACCGCCCTCGCGGCGGCGGTGCGCTTCCGCCCGCTGCTGCGCGAGGACTGGCGTCAGGGCGTACGAGCGGTCGTGCTGCCCGCGCTGAGCGCCGTGGCGCTGCTCGGACTCGGCGGCTATCTCGGCTGGTCCTTCTACTCCTCCACCGACCATCTCGAACTCCGCGCGGACAACGGCTGGTTCCTGCTCCTGACTCCCCTGGTGATGATCGCGTCCGGCTTCGTGGCCGCCGCGTGGGCCAAGTGGGTGCGCAGGTCGCCGTACTTCCGCACGGGCGACGGCACGGACGCCGACGCGCCGCAGCTGCTCGCCACCCCCCACTGACGCCCACCAGGAACGGAACATGCACGCAGACCTTCTCTTCACCGGCGGTCCGGTCCTCACTCCCGAGGGCCGTACCGCCACCGCGGTGGCCGTCACGGGCGACCGCATCACCGCCGTCGGGCACGACGAGGTCCACGATCTCGCCGGGCCGCGGACCCAAGTGGTCGACCTGGAAGGGCGGTTGCTGCTGCCGGGCTTCCAGGACGCGCACGTCCATCCGGTCCCGGCGGGGCTGGAACTGAGCCAGTGCGATCTGACCGGGGCACGGACGGCGTACGAGACGCTCGCCGCGGTCCGTGCGTATGCCGACGCACATCCCGAGCGGGAGTGGATCCTCGGCGGCGGCTGGTCCATGGAAGCCTTCGCGGGCGGTACGCCGACCAAGGAGCTCCTGGACTCCGTCGTCCCCGACCGGCCGGTCTACCTGCCCAACCGTGACCATCACGGCGCCTGGGTCAACAGCCGCGCCCTGGAGTTGGCGGGCATCGGCCGCGACACTGCGGATCCGGCCGACGGGCGCATCGAGCGGGGCGCGGCGGGCGAGCCGAGCGGCACCCTGCAGGAGGGGGCGATGCAGCTGGTCGGGCGGCTCACTCCCCCGGCCACCGCGGCCGACCGGCTGGCGGCGCTGCTGCATGCGCAGCGCCATCTGCACGCGCTCGGCATCACGGCCTGGCAGGATGCACTGGTCGGGGACTTCCTCGGCATGGACGACCCCTCGGGGGCCTACCTGGCAGCGGCGCGGGACGGTTCACTGACCGCTCGTGTCGTGGGTGCGCTGTGGTGGGACCGCGAGCGCGGCGCCGAGCAGATTCCCGAACTCATCGAGAAGCGAGCCGAGTTGGGCCATGGCCGATTCCGGGCCAGCACCGTGAAGCTGATGCTGGACGGGGTCGCCGAGAACGGCACGGCCGCCCTGCTCGATCCGTATCTGGACAAGTGCGGCTGCGCCACCGCCAATCGCGGCAAGAGCTTCATCGACCGCGGCCAACTCCCCAAATACGTGGCCGAGTTGGACGCGCTCGGCTTTCAGTGCCACTTCCACGCGCTGGGCGACCGTGCCGTACGCGACGCCCTGGACGCCGTCGAGGCGGCGCGCACGGCGAACGGGCCGAGCGACACCCGGCCGCATCTGGCACACCTTCAGGTCGTACACCCCGACGACGTGGCGCGCTTCGCCCGGCTCGACGCGACGGCGAACATCCAGCCGTTGTGGGCCGCGCACGAACCGCAGATGGACGAGCTGACCATTCCGTTCCTGGGAGCCGAACGGGCCGCGTGGCAGTACCCGTTCGGTGCGCTGTTGCGCTCCGGTGCCCGGCTCGCGGCGGGCAGCGACTGGCCGGTCAGCAGCCCCGACCCACTGCAGGGCATCCATGTCGCGGTCAACCGCGTGACGCCCGACGGCGACGGCGCCCCGGTGTTCCTGCCGGGCGAACGCATCGGCCTCGCCGAGGCGTTGACCGCGTACACCGCGGGATCGGCCCATGTGAACCACCTCGACGACACCGGCCGGATCCAGATCGGCGCACTGGCCGATCTGGTGGTCCTGGACCGTGACCCGTTCGACGGACCGGCCGACGCGATCGCGCAGACGAGTGTGGCACTGACCTATGTGGGAGGGGAGGCAGTGTACGCAGCTCATGAGGCGTAAGCAGTAACGTACATCACGGTGAGGTCACGCGTAGATCATTTACGCTCTGGGCAGCCTCGTATCGCTTCTCGGTTCAACTTTCGGCCATAGAAGCTCAGTTCGAGGGCACGGGTGGCCATTTCGGCCACCCGTTCGCAGGGCCGGGGGGACTCTGCATCGCCGTCTCCCGGAAGGAAGCGCATGCCTCAGGACGTCACGTTCGACCTCCCCTTCGACACCCCCATCGGCAGACATCAAGGGATTCCCTGGCCTTCCTCCAGCTGCGGCGCACCTCGGGTCCGCTGGTTGCGCTTCGCCTGACCGGCCGCGACCGCTTCCTGATCAACACAGTCGAGGCGGCGGCGCAGGCGCTCGCCACGCGCATGGGCGACCGGCGAGGCCCTCACAGAAGGCACAGAAAACTCTCGGACGCGAACGGCCGACCACCATGGCCGATCGATCCCTTTGTCATGTCCACAGCTTGATGGGAGACCGGTGTGAAATCCCGAGTCGCAGGTACTGTTCCGCAGACGTCCGTCGACAGCTTGATCCCGGCGCAGCCGAGCGCCCCGCTCCAGCCCACCGAGGCGGCGAACGCCCTGGCCCGCCTCCTGGAGAAACGCATCAAGGGGAGCACGGAGGAGTACCGGAGCAGCCAGAACGCCGCTCGGCAGCGGCTGGACGCACTCATATCCCCCCGCTCCAGTACGACGCTGCCTTTGGAGGGCGCTCTCCATCTGGCGCGGCCCGCGTTCCTCCCGCCCGACGAGGAGGGCTACGCCAGGTTGAGGCACCTCGACGCCGGCCTGCGCGTGATAGAAGCGGCCTTCCCCCAAGTCGCCACCGACATCGAGCTCTGCCGACTGACCTGCACGATGCTGGAAGGGGCCTGGAGGAGCCGGGCACTCACCCCGCCACGCGAACAGGAGCAGCCCACCGACTGCGCCTGCCCGCTGTGCCGTCGGCTGCCCACGCCCCCCGCACGCACTCTGGACGACTACCGCTGGCGGCAGAGCGCCGGTCGTCCCCTCACCACCAAGACCTGGCCGAACCGCCGGGAACTCGACAGCGTCCTGACCGGTGGATGGTCCTGGACCCGGCAGATGAACGACCTCGAGCGAGACCTCGGCCACCGCCACCGCTTCGAGGACGACATCCTCGTCTTCCACGAATACAAGCGCGTGATCGACACCATCGACACCACGCGCCTCACCCAACACGTCGAAGAGCGCCTGGCCGAGAACTTCAGCACCAACAGCGCACGGGCCCTGGTCTCCGGACTCTTCGCCGCCCACAAACGATCCGTCGACGAGTACTGGCTCCAACAGCACCACGCGGGCAACGTCATACTCCCCCAGACCAGCCCCCTCAGCCACAGCACCTACTCCATGCTGCAGATGCTGGACTGCCTGTTCTGGCACGTCGCACCCGACACCGAACTCTGGCAGGAGGAGAACCTCGCCTCCCTGCTGCTCTGCCGCGCCATCGACGACATGGCCGACGTCCGAGCCGACGCCCTGACCGGCGAGATCAGCAACTTCTGGCTCGCCGACATGCCCACCCACACCAAGGCCCTCTACGCCGCCTGCGCGATAGCCATCGTCAAGTACGGCTGCACGCCCGAGGCGCACGACCCGATGTGGAACACCTGGCTGATGACCACCACCGTCGTCTGGATGGGACTCACGGGCCGCCACGCCCTGTGGTTCGACGGCATCACCCAGGGCCTCCCCCCGGCCGAGGACTGCCCACTGTGCGACCTGCAGCCCAACCCGTGCACCGGCATCCTCACCGACGGCACCACCCTCACCCTCGCCCCCCGGCCCACCGCGCCGGCACTGAGCACCAGGGCCGCCGAGCTGTCCGCACGCTGCCGAGCCGAACACCCCCAGGCCTGGCCCCTCTTCGACCGCGAGCTCCATGCGTTCGAAGCACTGCACGGTCCCTGGCGCGGCAGCATCGACAGCACCTGGGAGATCCTGCGCCGCACCTACATCGCCGCCGTCGAGGCATCCAGCGCCGCATCGTCCCCGGACCGCGCCCGGCATGTCCAACAGGACTCCGGCGTAGTCGGATCGGAGAAGTTCCACACCCTCCACGACCCTCGGACCGGAAGAGAAGACACCGCACTGCTCGCCTACATGTTCGGCGCCGCCCACCCGCACTTCCTCTGGAACGCCACGGGATACCGTCCCACGGGCGTCGAGGGCGACTGGCTCGACGGCTGACACGGCGCTGCCCGGCCGGAGGTCCGGCCGGGCAGCGCTGGTGTCAGACGGAGAACTCGACCGGCAGGCTGTCGAGCCGGGACTCCCAGGTCGAGGCGGTCGAGGAGAGTTCCTCCGACGGCACGGCCAGGCGCAGGCCCGGCAGCCGGTGCAACAGGACGTCCACGCCGATCTCGATGATGGACTGGCCGATGTTCTGCCCCGGGCACTCGTGCGGTCCGGCGCTGAACGCCAGGTGCGACTGGTTGCCCTGCACGGCGACGGCCGAGTCGGGGCGTACCTCCGGGTCGAGGTTGCCGGCGGCCAGGCCCAGGACGAGCAGTTCGCCCTCCTGGATGTGATGGCCTCCGAGCTCCAGGTCGGCGGCCGCGAACCGGCCCGGGAGCACGGCCAGCGGCGGGATGTCCCACATGACCTCCTCCACCACCGAGGAGATGTTCAGCTGCCCGCTGACCAGACCGGACAGCCGGGCGGCGTCGGTCAGGACCAGTTGCAGGACCCTGGCCAGCAGGTTGCTGGTCGTGGTGTGCGCGGCGATCAGCACCAGGCGCAGATGGCTGACGACCTCGTCGTGGTCGAGGCCGGCCGGGTGCTGCAGCAGGGCCGTGGCGAAGTCGGAGCCCGGCTCGGCCCGCTTGCGCTCGGCGAGTTCCGAGAGGATCTGCATGATCTTGCCGTTGTGCTCGAGGGCGCCCTCGCCACCCTTGAAGATCTCGGCGCACGACTCGATCAGGCGCTGCGCGTCAGCCGTGGGAAGCCCGAGGATCCGGGTGAGCACGAGCATCGGCAGGTTCTCGGCGTAGTCGGCCACCAGGTCGGCGCGCCCGGCGTCGGCGAACGCGTCGATCAGCTTGTTCGCGAAGTACGTCGCGTGCCGCCGCACGCCACGGCTGGACGCCGCGAGCAGCCCGTCGGTCACCGCACCGCGCAACCGGCGGTGCGGTTCGCCGTCCTGGGAGACGCAGTCGGGACGCCAGCCGACCATCGGGATCAGCGGATGCGTCTCCGGGATGTGGCCCTCCCGCCAGTCGCGCCAGATCCGCGCGTCCCGGCTGAACTGGCGCGGATTGTCCAGTACCCGCCGGTTGTCGCGGTAGCCGAGGACCAGCCAGGCGGGGACGTCGCCCTCGAGGAGCACCGGCGCCACCGACCCGTGTTCCTTGCGCAACCGCTCGTAGATGGCGTACGGGTCGGTCGACGCCTCCGGCCCGAACAGCCGGGTGAGGTCGGCCCCGTGGGCGACCGGGCAGCCGCGCGGGGCGTCGGGATCGTTTAAGGGCTGGGCGTTCATCGGGACTCCAGTGCGACGGCGGAGCGGTCCTTCAGGTGGCGTATCAGCGCGACGAGCACGTCACGGCTGGAGGCACGGTCGCGGGCGTCGCAGGCCACGACCGGGATGCTGTCGGGAATGTCCAGGGCGTCGCGGATCTCCTCGACCGGATAGTCCTTGGAGTCGGGGAAGACGTTCAGGGCGACGACGAACGGGACGTTCTGCCGCTCCATCTCCTCGATGGCCCGGAAGCTGGAGGCCAGGCGCCGCGTGTCGACCAGGACCACCGCGCCGAGCGCGCCCTTGAACAGTCCGTTCCACAGGAACCAGAAGCGCTCCTGCCCCGGCGTGCCGAACAGGTACAGCATCAGGCTCTCGTTGAGGCTGATCTTGCCGAAGTCCAGGCTGACGGTGGTCTCCGTCTTGTCGGCGACGCCGATGAGATGGTCGACGTCGGCGCTTGCCTGCGTGAGCGTCTCCTCGGTGGTCAGCGGCTTGATGTCGCTGACCGAGCGGACCATGGTGGTCTTCCCGGTGCCGAAGCCGCCGGCGATCATCACCTTCACCGAGCGGGTGCCGCCGGCTGCCGGGCGGCCGGGGTGATCAAAGCCGTTCAAGTCCACTGAGTACCTCCTCAAGGAGCGCGAGGTCGGGCCCGCGACCGGCACCGTGCGCCGGGATGGGGTCACGGGCTTCGACGCGGCCTGCCTCGAGCAGATCCGCCAGCAGCACCGCAAGAATGTTGAAGGGCAGTCCCAGATGGGCGCCGAGTTCGGCCACCGACAGCGGATCGCGGCAGCGCCGGAGGATGTCCTCGTGTTCGTGCTGCATACCCGGTGCGGGGGCGGTCAGGGAGACGATGAGGGTCGCCACGTCGAGACTCGACGCCGAACCGCCCGGTCCGCTGCGCCCCCCGGTGAGGACGTAGTAGCGCTCGAGACCGGACGGGTCCGTGGGCCTGCGGGGAGCACTCATCCAGAGTGCTCCTCCAGGCGCGGAGTGGTGCCGAGGAGCTCGCCCATCCTCCGGGCCAGGTCCCTCATCTGGTGACCGAGCAGCCCCTGGTCGAGGCCTTCGCGGGCCAGCACCCCGAGATATGTCTCCACACCGGCCCGTACGACGAAGAGGTGGCCGCCGTCGACCTCGATCATGGCCAGCCGCAGTTGCCCGGCGTACCTGGGGAACTGCTCGGCGACCGGCTGGGCCAGCGCCTGCAGGCCGGCCACCACGGCCGCGAACCGGTCCACGTCGTCGGGGTCTTCGGCGCCAAATGAGGTGATGGCCTTGCCGTCGCTGGAGGCCACGAGGGCGAAGCGGATCTCCGGGATGGACTCCACCAGATCGCGCAGCGCCCAGCTCACGTCGGTTCCCTGTTGCGTCATGTGGACTAGTCGCTCTCTTCAGTGCGGTGCTCGGTGGACCGGCGGCCGAAAGAGGCCGTGTCCTCCGTGGTGGACTCCTCGTCTGCCTCGCGGCCGGCGGTGGCAAAGGCAGCCAGGCCGGTGAACGAGGCGTCCGGCGGGACGGCGGAGACCGTGGTCTCCTCGCTGCGCTCGACCGGCTGGGGCCGCGCCGTGCCCTCCCCCTCGTGCCGTTTGCTGCGGCGCCGGGGCAGTCCGCCGGGAGTGGTGTCCACCGCCTCGGAGGGCTCGGCCACCGGCTGGGCGGACGACGCCGCCGACACCGGCGCAGCCGCCGTGGGCGGGGCCGCCGAGGTCGACGCCGTGGTCGTGG
Source organism: Streptomyces sp. NPDC051172 (assembly GCF_040682555.1). Lineage (NCBI taxonomy): Bacteria > Bacillati > Actinomycetota > Actinomycetes > Kitasatosporales > Streptomycetaceae > Streptomyces > Streptomyces sp. NPDC051172. The sequence continues at coordinate 140,649 of NZ_JBFBBE010000014.1, read as the reverse complement.
CAGTGGTCGCAGCAACCGTGGGAAGCGGGCTGAAGTACTTGTGCGGGACCACGACCACCACCGAAGTGCCGAGCCAGGGCGAGTCCGCGAAGGTGACGCGGATGCCGTAGCGGCGAGCGAGGGCGCCCACCACGCGCAGACCGATGTTGGCGTCCTCGGAGATTCCGCCGATGCCGGGTCCGGCCGCGGTGCCGGTGAGGGCCTCCTCGGCCTCGCGCTTCTTCTCCTCGCTCAGGCCCTTGCCGGAGTCCTGGATCTCGATGCCGACGCCGTTGGGCACCTCCTTGCCGGAGACGAGCACAGGCTCGCTGGGCGGCGAGTAGCGGGCCGCGTTGTCCAGCAGCTGGGCGAAGATCAGCGTCAGGTGGTCCACCAGGCCGCCGTCGACGCCGAGTTCGGGCAGATGACGGACCTCGACGCGGTGGAAGTCCTTGATCCGGCCGATACCACCGCGCACCACGCTGAGCAGGCGCTGCGGCTCCTGCCACTGCCGGCCCGGGCGGTCCGAGCCGCCGAGCACGCCGATGCTCGCGGCGAGCGAGTCGGCGGGGCCGAGTTGCTGGTCCAGCTCCATCAGACCGCGGGCGACGGCCGGCAGCCGGCCGTGCTCGCCCTGCATCTCGTGCAGCCGGCCGCGGAGCTTGCTGGTCAGCACGTGGATGCGGTTGCCGATGCTGATCACGGCCTGCTCGGCGGTGGTGGAGCGGTTGAACTCCTCCTCGACGCCGATCAGAGCGGTGCGCAGCACCTTGCGCAGTTCGGCCTGCAGGTCGGCGCTGACCTTGGCGCACTGGCCGGGCTCGGGCAGCAGGTCGTCGATGGCCTCACCGGCGCGCAGCTGCTTGAGCGCGTCGGGCAGCTGCTCGTTGGCGAGCCGGGCCACCGCGTCGTGCTGGTGGGCGAGCTGCTCCCGCCAGACCTCGGCCTGGTCGGCGAGCTGGGCCTCGTACGACTTGGCCTGGTCGGCGAGGCGTCCCTCGAAGGCCCGTGCCTGTTCGGTCAGTTGGGCCTCGTACGTCGAGCTCTGTTCCGCCAGCCGCGCCTCGTAGGCGCCGGACTGGTCGCCCAGCTGGGCCTCCAGCGAGCCGCGTTCGGCGGCGTACTTCCGCTCCAGGCCCGCGACATGCTGCTGCCACTGCTGCGAGTGCTCGGCCTGCGTGGCCCGGAAGGAGCCCTCGCTGGCGCTCAGCTGCGTGCGGGTGCGGATCAGCAGCCGTACGCACACGGCGCTTGCGGCAGTGGCCGCGACGCCCGCGACACCGGCGGCGATTCGCTCGGAGCTCATGAACGTGGCGGCAACCGTCCCGCCTCCTAAGGCCAGCGGCATCAGCCACCAGCTGTACCAGGCGACAGGGGCCCGCGCCGCCGGCGGCGGAGTGGCGAGTTCCATCTGCATCCTTACAAGCAACACGAACGAACAGGGGGGTGTGCCAAGGGGGAGCGCACTGATGCATGAAGCACCACGGGACGACCGATCGCGATCGAGTCAACTCGCAGCGCCGCACAGGAGCTTATCGGGTTTGAACCCGAAAGGATCAACCTCGAACACCGGGCGGAAGTGAGGGTTCCATCACTCTCAGCCAGCGGCCCACACGTCGACAAATCCCTTTGCGGACCTGCGATCTTGTCAGGTGATGACAATTCACCTGTCCATGACTGTCCGCCGTTGATAAGCCCTGACGGATTACCGACGGGTATCGTCGCGGCCGTGCCGAAGAGAGCCGCTGTGCCGGTGGAGGAGCCGGGCGGTCCGTTCAATGCGTTGCCGACGGGCCTGCACCACCACCTCAGACCGTTCTTCGCCGACATCACCGAGGAGGTCGTACGGGCGATCAGGACCGAGATCCCCGAGTACGCGCGCCCCGCGGACGACACGTACATGCAGGGTGTGCACCGCGGCGTGGACCATGCGCTGCAGGGCTTCCTGGAGCGGATGGCCAAGCCGGACACGGACTGGGAGCCGGTGAAGGCGACGTATCAGCGCATCGGCCGCGGGGAGGCCGAGGAGGGGCGCAGCCTCGACTCGTTCCAGTCGGCGCTGCGGCTGGGTGCGCGGGTGACATGGCGTCGGGTGAACGCGCTGGTCGACGCGGATCTGCTGCCGCGCAATGTGCTGGCGGCCTTCGGCGAGGCGCTGTTCCTGCACCTGGACGAGATGGCGGCGGCGACGACCGCCGGCTACACGGAGGCGCGGCTGCACGCGGCCGGTGAGCTGCAGCAGCGGCGTACCCGGCTGCTCGACCTGCTCACCGCGGATCCGCCCGCATCCGCGGAGGCCATCGCGGAACTGGCGCACAGCGCACGCTGGCCGGTGCCGCGCGCGCTCGCGGTGGTGGCGATCGACCACCGCCCGCAGGCGGACGGGCAGCCGATCGTGGCGCCGGAGTTCCTCGCCCGCTTCGACGTCCAGCCGGCCGTGCTGGTCGTGCCGGACCCGGAGGGTCCCGGCCGGGCGCGGGCGGTGGCCGGGACGCTGCACGGACGACGGGCCGCGATGGGCCCGACGGTGGCCCTGCAGCAGGGGGCGCGGTCACTGCGCTGGGCGTCCGAGGCGCTGGACCTGGTGCGGCGGGGCGTGCTTCCGGGAGGTGAAATGGCGCGCTGCCAGGACCACTTGGCCACGCTGCTGCTCCTGCGCGACGACGCCCTGATCGACGCCATGACCGAACATCGGCTGCGCCCGCTGGAGCAGGTGCGGTCACCGCAGCGCGAACGCCTGGCGGAGACCCTGCTGAGCTGGCTGCAGTGCGGCCACAACGCCAGCGAGGTCGCCGTCCGGCTGGCCGTGCACCCCCAGACGGTGCGCTACCGCATGCGCCAGCTGGACGAGCTGTTCGGCTCCCGACTGCACGACCCGGCGGCCCAGTTCGAGATGCAGCTGGCCCTGCGCGCCCTGGAGCTGCGCCGCGGCGCTACAGGGACTGGCGCAGGGTGACCGTCATGACCGTGAAGCCGCCCCGCTCGTAGAACCGGAGGGCGTCCGCGTTCGCCGCGTAGGCGGTCACCTCGGCGTGCTCGGCTCCCTGCCGCCTGGCCCAGTCCAGGAACTCCTCCACCAGCCGGTCCCCGGCCCGGGCGCGCCGGCGCTCGGGGCGGACGTAGATGCTGACCAGGGTCGCGGAGGTGACGGTCCGCTTCTCCGTGGGCCCGGTGACGGATCCCGTCAGGTGTCCGACGACCTGTCCGTCGTGCTCCACCACGAGGACGAGTCGTGCCGGGTCCTCCAGGGCCGCGGCGAACGACTGCGCGCCGTGCTCGCGCGGCCAGTCGACGTTCACGCTCCTGTCCCGCGTGCCGCCGTCCTCGGCGAACAACCCGGCGCTGGAGGCGACGAGGCCCGGTATGTCCTCGGCGCGGGCGCGTCGCACGATCACCTGTCGATCAGTCATGCGCGCAGGCTACCGGCGGGCACTGACAGTGACACTTCCTGGACACCTGTCCCGCTATAGTGGACACCTGTCCAGGAAATCGAAACAAGAATGACGGAGCCCTGCAATGGAGACGCTCGCGAACGTACTGGTCGGCCTGGTGGCCGCCCTGCACGCCTACATCCTGGTGATGGAGATGTTCCTGTGGCAGAAGAAGCCCGGCCGGGCGCTGCACGGGTTCGACCAGGAGATGGCGCGGGCCACCGCGCCGATGGCCGCCAACCAGGGCCTGTACAACGGCTTTCTCGCGGCCGGTCTGGTCTGGGGCCTGATCGCGGCGGACCCGACCGGCTTCCGTGCCCAGGTGTTCTTCCTGTGCTGCGTCGTGGTCGCAGGCGTCTACGGCGCCGTGACAGCCAACCGTCGCATCCTGTTCGCGCAGGCACTGCCCGGCGCGCTCGCCCTGGCCGCAGTCCTGATCGCGCAGTGACCCGCCGCGCGCCCGATGACCCGCGGGCCGCGCGCACCCGGGCGCGGCTGCGGGAGGCGCTGCTCGCGGAGTGCGCCGAGCGGCCCCTCGCGGAGGTGGGGGTGGCGGCGCTGGTACGGCGGGCCGGGGTCGGACGGGCCACCTTCTACGTCCACTACGCCGACCTGGAGGCGCTGGCCGTCGACGCCTGCGCGGACGTCGTCCGGGAGGCCGTGGAGGCGCTGCACTCGTGGCAGGGCCGCCCCGACCCGGTGCACGCACCACCCGCGCTCGCCGAGTTCTTCGCCTCGCTCTCCCCGCACGCCGGCCTGTATCGCGAACTCCTGACCCCGGGCGGCGGCGGCCCCCTCGGCCGGGTGCTGCACCGGGACCTGCGCGCCTACAGCCTCCGCGAGCGCGAGCGGGCGGGCGCCGCGGACGCACCGCTGGTCGCGTCGGCCGTGGCCGCCACCTTCGCGGGCGTGCTGGCCGACTGGCTGCACGGCCTGTTGGCGGGTGACGCGGCTCACATCGCCGACGAGGTCTGGCAGTTGCTGGTGGCCCTGCACGCGAGCCGGTGACGGCGGAAGCGGTATCCGGTGTCGGGGGCGTCGGCGGGCCTGCGGACGGCTCCGTCGTACGGGGAGGTGAGCATGCCCTCGGGGAGCACGCCGTCGGGATCGCGGGTGTACAGCCTGCCGCGTCGGCCCTCCTTCGGAGACAGGAAGTGCGCCTTCCGCCGGTCGCAGTGGGCCGCGCCGTCGCTGCTGTTCCCGGGGTCGCAGGAGAAGCCGGTCTCCGGGCAGCACCCGGACCACGGCGCCCGACGCTATCCGCACAGCACGGACGCCGTCCGCGCATCCCCCACCCCCCGCTCCTCTCTCGGGTCTACGGTCCTGCGACGCGGCGGCCGTGCGGAACGTTCTCGTCTAGCGGGCGGTCGTCTGGAACGTGCGTCGGTAGGCCTGCGGAGAGACGCCGATCGCGGCGTGCAGGTGCTGGCGCAGTGAGGCCCCCGTCGCGAAGCCGACGCGGCCCGCGATCTGGTCGACGGACAGATCGCTGGACTCCAGCAGGTGCCGGGCGCGGCTCACGCGCTGCTGGACGATCCAGCGGCCGGGGCTGAGGCCGACCTCCTCATTGAAGCGGCGGGCGAAGGTGCGCAGGCTCATCCGGGCATGCGCGGCCAGGTCGGACAGGGTGAGCGGTTCGTCGAGGCGTCCGAGGGCCCAGGCGCGGGTGGCGGCGGTGCTCGCGGCCCCGCTCTCCGGGACCGGCTGCTCGATGTACTGGGCCTGACCGCCGTCCCGGAACGGCGGTACGACACAGCGGCGGGCCACGGCGTTGGCCAACTCGCTGCCGTGGTCGGTGCGCACGATGTGCAGGCAGACGTCGACGCCGGAGGCGGCACCCGCCGAGGTGAGGATCCGGCCGTCGGCGACGAAGAGGACGTCCGGGTCGACGTCCACGTGCGGGTAGCGCCGCCGGAACTCGTCGGTCACCTGCCAGTGCGTGGTGGCCCTCCGGCCGTCCAGCAGACCCGCCGCCGCCAGGACGAAGGCGGCCGTGCAGATGGAGACGATCCGCGCCTGGGGCCGGATGCGGGCGAGGGCGGCGGCGAGCTCCGCGGGCAGTTCGGTGGGGATGCGCGAGGGGGTCATGGAGGCGACCACCACCGTGTCGGCCGTGGCCAGGATCTCCGGACCGTGCTCCACACCGATGGTGAAGTCGGCGCAGGAACGTACCGGTTGGCCGTCGACGCTGCAGGTCAGCACCTCGTACCGGCCGTCGGCGGCGCCGAGGATCCGGCTGGGGATACCCAGCTCGAAGGGGTACACGCCGTCCAGGGCCAGCACCACGACCCGTTCCACCTGCCGCTCACCAGTCATGGCACGATCTTATCGAAGGTTGGCAATCGTGCCATTTTCTTCGGGGGCGGACCCCGGCAGGCTGGGTGACCATGAGCGATGTGAACACGATGCGAGCCATCAGCCAGGACGTCCTCGGCGGTCCCGAGGTCCTCAAGGAAGTGCAGTTGCCGCGCCCCGAGCCGCGCACCAACGAGGTGCTGGTCCGCGTGCGCGCCGCCGGCGTCAACCCGACCGACTGGAAGCACCGCACGAATGGCGGTTTCCTGGGCGAGCCGCCCTTCGTCCTGGGCTGGGACGTCTCCGGGGTCGTCGAGGCGGTCGGGATCGGCGTCGCCCGGTTCAAGCCCGGCGACGAGGTCTTCGGCATGCTGTCCTACCCGTTCGGCCACGGCTCGCACGCCGAGTACGTCACCGGCCCGGCGCGCTGGTTCGCCCACAAGCCGGCCTCGATCGACCACACCCAGGCGGGCGCGCTGCCGCTGGTCTCCCTGACCGCCTGGCAGGCCCTGGTGGAGTACGCCGACGTCCAGCCGGGACAGCGGGTGCTGATCCACGCGGCGGCCGGCGGGGTCGGGCATGTGGCCGTGCAGATCGCCAAGGCGCGTGGCGCGTATGTGATCGGCACGGCGAGCGCCGGCAAGCACGACTTCCTGCGCGAGATCGGGGCGGACGAGGCGATCGACTACCGGGAGACGGACTTCACCGAGGCCGTGAAGGACGTGGACGTCGTCCTGGACACGATCGGCGGGGACACCTCGACGAACTCGCTGCGCGTGCTGCGCCCCGGCGGGATCGTCGTCTCGATCCTGCCCGTCGGTTCGAAGGACTTCGACGAGGAGGCGGAGCGGCTCGGTGTGCGGGCGCTGCGCATGCTGGTGGACGCGTCGTACAGCGGTCTGAAGGCGATCGCGGAACTGGTGGAGACGGGGAAGCTGCGCCCCGCGATCGCCGGTACCTTCCCCCTGGCCGATGCCGCCGAGGCACACAGGCTCGGCGACACCGGCCGGACCACGGGGAAGCTGGTCCTGACCGTCGACTGACTCAGAACGTCAGCACGGGCTTGATCGCCTTGCCCGCACCCATGTCCCGCACCGCCTGGTCGATGTCCGCGAACGGATAGGTGCTGATCAGGCGGTGCAGCGGGAGCCGTCCCTCCTTCACCAGCTGGACCAGGGACGGGATGAACGACTGTGTCTCGGCGTCGCCCAGGGTGAGGCCGACGACCTGCTTGCCGCCCAGCAGCCCGTTGACGTCCAGGGCGACCTCGCTGCCGAAGGGCGGCGCTCCCACGACGACCAGCGTGCCGCGGGCGGCGAGCGCGTCGACGCCCTGCCGCAGCACGGCGACGCTGCCGGTCGTCTCGACGACACCGTCGGCGCCCCGGCCGCCGGTGATCTCCGCGAGCGCCTCGCCGAGGTCGGCCTCGCCGACGTTGACGGTGTGGGTGGCGCCCAACTCCTTGGCGAGGGAGAGGCGTTCGCCGACCTTGTCGACGGCGACGATCCGGGTGGCGGGGGTGAGCGCGGCGGCCATCACGGCGGACAGGCCGACGGCGCCGGCGCCGAGGACGACGATCGTGCTGCCCGTCACGGGCTTCAGCACGTTCCAGACGGCGCCCACGCCGGTCTGCACACCGCAGCCCAGTGGTGCGATCGACTCCAGCGGTACGTCCGCGTCGACCTTCACGAGGCTGCGCTCGTCCACCAGCGCCCGCTCGGCGAAGGAGGACTGGCCGAAGAAGTGGCCGCCGAGCGGGGTGCCGTTCCGGCTGATGGTGGAGGTGCCGTCGGCGCGGCTGCCGCCGATCAGGTTCAGCGGCAGCCAGGTCGCGCAGTACGCGGGGTGGCCGCCGTGGCAGTTGCGGCACTCCCCGCAGGAGGTGAAGGACAGCACGACGTGGTCGCCGGGCGCGATGCCGGTGACGGCGGATCCGACGGCCTCGACGACACCGGCACCCTCGTGGCCGAGCACGCCGGGCAACGGGAAGGGCAGACCGCCGCTCGCGACGCCGAGGTCGGTGTGGCACAGACCGGCCGCTACCACGCGGACGACCGCCTCATGGGGTCCCGGCTCGTCGAGCTCGACCTCGGAGAGGGTGAAGGGTGCCCCGCCGGACTCGACGACAGCGGCGCGGGTGGTGATGGACATCGTACGAACTCCCTTGATGTTCGGGCGTGTTCGGGCGTGTTCGGCCGAGCTCAGTCGAGCGAGACGACGACGGACTTGACCTTGGTGTAGGCGGCGAGGGCCTCGGGCCCGTACTCGCGGCCGAAGCCGGAGTCCTTGACGCCGCCGAAGGGCACCGCGGGGTCGAGCATGGCCCAGTCGTTGATCCAGACGATGCCGGCCTGGAGGCGGTCGGCGATGCGGTGGGCGCGGGCGAGGTTGCTGGTCTGGATGCCCGAAGCCAGGCCGTACGGCGTGGAGTTGGCGAGCTCGACCGCCTCGTCCTCGGTGTCGAAGGGCTGCACGGTCAGAACGGGGCCGAAGATCTCCTCCTGGACGACGCGGGAGTCGTTGGAGAGGTCGGCGATGACGGTGGGCTCGTAGTAGTAGCCGCCGTCGAGGTCGAGCCGTTCGCCGCCGCACACGATGCGGCCGCCCTCCTTGCGGGCGATGTCTACGTATTCCTCGACCTTCTTCAGGTGCTTCTCCCCCGCCATGGGTCCGACGACGGTCTCGGGGTTGCGCGGGTCGCCGACCGGGACGCCGGGCACGGCCTCGGCGAGGATGCCGAGCACAGTGGCGTACACCGGACGGGAGACGAGCAGGCGCGGGCCGCCCATGCAGAACTGGCCGGTGTTGAAGACGAAGGCCTTGATGATCGCGCCGACGGCCTTCTCCAGGTCGGCGTCCTCGAAGACGATGTGGGCGGCGTTGCCGCCGAGTTCCATGGTGACGGGCTTGAGGGCCTCGCCGGCGGTGGAAGCCACGTGGCGGCCGACGGCGGTGGAGCCGGTGAAGGCGACCTTGTCGACACCGCGGTGGCGCAGCAGCGCCTCGCCGGCGACCGGGCCGGTGCCGGTGACGACGTTGACCACGCCGTCGGGGACTCCCGCCTGCTGGAGCAGCTTGGCCATGTACAGGGCGCTCAGCGGGGTCTCGTCGGCCGGTTTGTGGACCACCGTGTTGCCGGCCGCGAGCGCTGGGCCGATCTTCGAACCGGCCAGGATCAGCGGGAAGTTGAAGGGTGTGATCGCGGCGACCACGCCGATCGGCTCGCGCTTGGTGTACGCGAGGGCGTTCATCGGGGTGTCGCGGACGGCGCCGTCCAGGGAGTGGGCGAGGGCGGCGAAGTGCTCGTAGTCGTTGGCCGCGTTGGTGATGTCGACGGCGTGGCACAGCGAAATGGGCTTGCCGACGTCGAGGCTCTCCAGGCGGGCGAGTTCGTCGGCGTTCTCGCGGATCAGCTCGGCGACGCGGTGCAGGATCCGGCCGCGCTCACGGCCGCTCAGCCCGGACCAGGCGCCACCGTCGAAGGCCTCGCGGGCGGCGCGCACGGCCGCGTCCACGTCGGCGGCGCCCGCCTCCGCGACGGTGGTGACGACCGCGCCGCGGGACGGGTCGACCACCTCGGTGCGAGCTCCGTCGGCGGCCTCGCGCCACTGGCCCCCGACAAACAGCCGTCCGGGTTCGATCTCGAAGGCGGTCATCACCACTCCTCAGCCTCATTGCCAAGTTTTCAACCAACAGGATTCCTGTTGGTTCGCAGTCTCATTACAGACAGGTTTCCTGTCAATGCTCTAGGCTGAACTCATGCTCGACACCCAGGCGACCAAGACATCTCCGTCCCTGCTCTACATGGTGAAGCAGGTGGAGCTGGTGGTGCGCTCACACCTGGACGAACTGGTCAAGCCGTCCGGGATCACCGCGCTGCAGTACACCGCGCTCACCGTCCTGGAGCGGCACGACGGGCTGTCCGCCGCACAGCTCGCCCGCGACTCCTTCGTCACCGCCCAGTCCATCGCCGATCTCGTACGGTCCCTGGAGGGCCGCGGGCTGGTGCGCCGGGAGCGCAATCCGCGCAATCGGCGCGAGCTGCTGATCCTGCTGACGGGCGCCGGACGCGAACTGCTGGAGCAGTACGCGGCACCCGTGCGGGAGCTTGAGGAGCGGATGGTCCGCGATCTCACGGCGCACCAGACCGAGCAGCTGCGCCAGGCACTCTCCAAGGCCTGGCACGCACTGTCGTAGGCAGGTCACGCCTACCACAGGAGTGCTTCATCGCAATTCGAAGACATATGTCAATCGAACATGCTCAAATTCACTCCATCGAGGGTAACTTGCAGGGCGGAGAACGGATTTGCGCTCACCAGGGACCCGGGGAACCTTCTGCGCTCGTACGCTCGCTGCACGATGTCACCCCGGCCCCCGGTGACCTGCAGCCCTGCAGCGGACGGAGCAGGTTGGAGGCGATGTCGTCGTGCACCAGGAGCCCGCACCGCCGACCCGGCATCTGCATGTCCACCAGGACCGGGGCCATACGGTGGTGGAGTTCCACGGCGAGATCGACATCGCCGCGGCCCTGGAGATCGCCCCCGTTCTGGACCGGGTGACGGCACGCCCCGACGTCCGCCTGGTGATCGACCTGCGGCCGGTCGACTTCTTCGACTGCTCCGGGTTACGTCTGCTCTACCGGGCCCGCGCCCGGGTCCTCGACCAGGACGGCGAGCTGCGGCTCGTCTGCACACACCCGCTCACCCTGCGCATCATGCGGGTCACCGGACTGACCCGGCTGCTGCCCGCGCACCCGACCCTGGACGCGGCCCTGGGACAGCCCGAGGCCACGTCCGGGTCGTTGTGAGGCTCCCTACTTGAGGATCTTGGTGACCTGACCCGCGCCGACCGTCCGGCCGCCCTCGCGAATGGCGAACTTCAGGCCCTCCTCCATGGCGATGGGCTGGATCAGCACGACATGGATGCTGGTGTTGTCGCCCGGCATGACCATCTCGGTGCCCTTGGGCAGGGTCACCACACCGGTGACGTCCGTGGTCCGGAAGTAGAACTGCGGGCGGTAGTTCTCGAAGAACGGCGTGTGCCGACCGCCCTCGTCCTTCGACAGGATGTACGCCTGCCCCTCGAACTCCGTGTGCGGGGTCACCGTGCCGGGCTTGATGACGACCTGCCCGCGCTCCACGTCCTCGCGCTTGACACCGCGCAGCAGCAGTCCGACGTTCTCCCCGGCCCGGCCCTCGTCGAGCAGCTTGCGGAACATCTCGATGCCGGTGACGGTGGTCTTCGTCTTCTGCTCGTGGATGCCGATGATCTCGACCTCGTTGTTGACGTGCAGCACCCCGCGCTCGATCCGGCCGGTGACGACGGTGCCGCGGCCGGTGATGGTGAAGACGTCCTCGATCGGCATGAGGAACGGCTTGTCCACGTCCCGCTGCGGCTCGGGGACCGCGGTGTCGACGGCGTCCAGCAGGTCCAGCACCGACCGGGTCCACTGCTCGTCGCCCTCCAGGGCCTTCAGTGCGGAGACCTTGACGACCGGGACGTCGTCGCCGGGGAACTCGTACTCACTGAGCAGCTCGCGCACCTCCAGCTCGACCAGTTCCAGGATCTCCTCGTCGTCCACCATGTCGGTCTTGTTGAGGGCGACGACGATGTACGGCACGCCCACCTGCCGGGCCAGCAGCACATGCTCCTTGGTCTGCGGCATGGGTCCGTCCGTTGCCGCCACGACCAGGATCGCGCCGTCCATCTGGGCCGCGCCCGTGATCATGTTCTTGATGTAGTCCGCGTGTCCGGGGCAGTCGACGTGCGCGTAGTGCCGGCGCTCGGTCTGGTACTCGACGTGGGCGATCGAGATCGTGATGCCGCGCTGCCGTTCCTCGGGCGCCTTGTCGATCTGGTCGAACGGCGTGAACGGGTTCAGGTCGGGAAACCTGTCGTGCAACACCTTGGTGATGGCCGCCGTGAGCGTCGTCTTGCCGTGGTCGATGTGACCGATCGTGCCCATGTTCACGTGCGGCTTGGTCCGCTCGAACTTCGCCTTCGCCACTGCAACCCCTCCTGAGCATCCCTGTGATGCCGAGCGTTGCTCGCTACCTCATGTCTATTCGCTTCGCGGCGCGTCGAACAGTGCGCTGACGGACTCCCCGTTGTGAATGCGTCGTACGGCCTCGGCGAGGGCGGGGGCGATGGACAGGATCCGCAGCTTCTCGGTGCGCTCCTCCTCCGGGACCGGCACGGTGTTGGTGCACACGATCTCCAGTACGTCGGGCTGCTCGCCGATCCGCTTGAGCGCCCCGGCCGCGAACAGGCCGTGCGTACAGGCCACCCGGATCGACCGCGGCCCCAACTCCCGCAGACGGTGGAGGAGTTCGAGGACGGTGCTGCCCTTGGCGATCTCGTCGTCCAGGACGATGACGTCCCGGTCGGTGACCTCGCCGATCACCGAGCTGATGGAGACCCGGTCGTCCGCGTACCGCTGCTTGGCGCCGGCGGCGACCTGGGCACCGATCATCCGGGCGAAGGCGGCCGCCTCCTTGGCGTTGCCGAGGTCCGGCGAGACGACGGTCGTGCGGGACAGGTCGTACTGCCGGAAGTACGCGGCCAGTTCGCGCCGGGCGTGCAGATGGTCGACCGGTACCGAGAAGAAGCCGTGCACCTGCGGCGAGTGCAGCGTCATGGCGAGGACTCGGCTCGCGCCCGCCGCGACCATCAGGTCCGCGACGAGCCGGCCGCCCAGGGAGATCCGGGGCGCGTCCTTCTTGTCGGAGCGGGCGTAGGAGTAGTGCGGCATGACGACGGAGATCCGCGCCGCCGATGCGCCGCGGGCCGCGTCGCACATCAGCAGCAGTTCCACCAGGTGCTCCTGGACCGGCCGGACCAGCGGCTGGATCAGGAAGACGTCGCGCTCTCGGCAGTTCGCCTCGAGCTGCACCTCCAGACAGTCGTTGGCGAAACGGCTGACCCGGGTGGGGCTGAGCGGCACGCCGAGATGCGCACAGACCTCCGCGGCCAGGTCGGGGTGGGCGCTGCCGCTGAACACGGAGATGTCTCGCACGATCCGCTCCTCGCGTGATCATTCCGGGGGACGGGTTCATGCTACTGACCGCGGAAATTCGGTTGCGGTGCACCACCGGCCGCGCGCCATGATGTCCCGGTCCGAGCCCCTCACCTCAGGAGATCCCATGCGCCGACTCCTCGGAATCGACCAGCGCCCCCATCGGCCCACGGTTCTCGAGGACTCGACCCCGCATGAACACCCTGAACATCGGCATTCTCGCCCACGTCGACGCCGGTAAGACCAGCCTCACCGAGCGGCTGCTGTTCGACCACGGAGCGATCGACCGGCTCGGCAGCGTCGACGGCGGTGACACCCGCACGGACGACGGCGCCATCGAGCGGCAGCGCGGCATCACCGTCCGCTCCGCCGTCGCCGCGTTCACCGTCGGTGACACCCAGATCAACCTCATCGACACCCCCGGTCACTCCGACTTCATCGCCGAGGTCGAGCGCGCCCTGAAGATCCTCGACGGGGCGGTTTTGCTGCTGTCCGCCGTGGAGGGCGTGCAGGCGCAGACGAGGGTGCTGATGAGGACGCTGCGGCGGCTGCGGCTCCCCACGCTCGTCTTCGTCAACAAGATCGACCGCGCAGGCGCCCGGTCCGCGGGCCTGCTGGCGGACATCCGGCGCAGGTTGACGCCGTACGTCGCACCGCTCTCGGACGTGACGGGCATCGGCACCGCCGACGCCCGCGTGACCGTACGCCCGCCCGGAGATCCGCAGCTGGCCGAGGCGCTCGCCGAGGTCGACCCGGAGGTCCTCGCGGCGGTCGTCGACGGCCCCGCGCCGACGCCCGACGACCTGCGCAAGGTGCTCGCCGCGCGGACCGCCGACGGCTCTTTCCACCCCGTCTTCTTCGGCTCGGCCCTCGGCGGACAGGGCGTCACCGAGCTCGTCGAGGGCGTGATCGGGCTGATCCCGCCGGCACCGCTGGCCGAGGGCACCGGCCCGCGCGGCACGGTGTTCGCGGTACGCCCCGGACCGGGCGGCGAACGGACGGCGTATCTCCGGCTCTACGACGGTGAGGTGACACCGCGTCAGCGCGTGACCCTGCTGCGGCGCGAGGCCGACGGCCGCACCACCGAGGTCTCCGGACGGGTGAACCGCCTTAAGGTCATCGGCCGGGACGGGCCGCTCACCGCGGGGAACATCGCGGCGATCGGCGGCCTCGGCGGGGTGCGGGTGGGTGACCGGCTCGGTGAACTTTCGGACCGTGCCCCGCAGTTCGCTCCTCCGACGCTTAAGACAGTGGTCCGGGCCCGCCGCCCCGCGCAGGCGGCGCACCTGCGCAGGGCCCTCCTCGCCCTGGCCGACCAAGACCCGCTGATCCACGCCGGGCCGGCGCCCTCGGGGGCCACCGCGCTGCTCCTTTACGGCGAGGTCCAGATGGAGGTGATCGCGGCGACGCTCGCCCAGGACTTCGGCGTCGAGGCCGACTTCGAGCCGGGCCGGGTACGGTTCCTGGAGCGGCCGCGAGGAGTGGGCGAAGCCTGCGCGGAGATGCCGTGGCATCTGGGCACGCGGTACTGGGCGACCATCGGGCTGCGCGTGGAGCCCGGCCCACGCGACTCGGGTGGGGTGTTCACGTACGAGACAGAATTCGGCGCACTCCCCCGCGCCTTCCACCAGGCGATCGAGGACATGGTGCACACGACCATGCTGACCGGGCTGTCCGGGGCGCCGGTGACGGACTACCGAGTGACGCTGATCCGCTCCGGCTACTGCTCGCCGATCAGCACGGCGGCCGACTTCCGCGGCCTCACCCCGATCGTGCTGCGCCGCGCGCTGGAGGCGTCGGGAACCCGTCTGTACGAGCCGTACCACGCGTTCGAGACGGAGGTCCCGCTCGACGCGCTGGCTCCGGTGACCGCCGAACTCGCCTCGTATGCAGCGGAGTTCACCGGCACCACGGCCGGCTCGTCGTCCTGGCTGATCACCGGTGAACTGCCGGCCCGCCGGGTGCGCGAGGTCGAGCTACGGCTGCCGGGCCTCACGCACGGCGAGGGCGTGTGGTGGTCGCGTCCGTCGGGTGACCGGGAGCTGCGGCCGCACTGAGCTGTGGGATCGGTGCTTGTCGCGGTCCGGACACTGCGGTGTTCCGGACCGCTCGTGGTTCGCCGAGCGGGTGTGTCAGTGGCGCCGACGAGATCCGCAGGCTCGTCGCCGCTCCCGATGTCGTCGTCAACAGTGTCGCCGCCGTCACCGAGACCGGCTCGCTCGTTCTTGCCTCGGGCAGCGGCAGCCAGATCCCTGCCAACGCGGGTGGCGCCGGCCAGGCGGTCTGGATCGTCGGCGCGCAGAAGGTGGTGCCCGACCTGAGCACAGCGCTGCGCCGCGTCGAGGAGTACGCCCTCCCCCTGGAGGATGCCCGCGCCCGGGCGGCGTACGGGATGCGCAGCGCGGTCAACCGCCTGCTGGTCCTCAACGCGGAGCCCCGCCCGGGGCGCGGCACTGTGCTGCTTCTCCGGGAGGCCATCGGATTCTGACCCGGCCCCCTCAGGACCCGTTCACCACGACACCGGCAGCCGACTCGGGCTTCGTGTCATCTGGCCTTCCCGCCACTCGATCGTCGTGGGTGTGAACTCGGGGCGCAGACCGGGGAAGCGGGCTGCGAGGCGGTGCAGGGCGAGGCCGAGTTCCAGCCGGGCCAGCCAGGCGCCGAGGCAGTGGTGGGGGCCCGCGCCGAAGATGATGCCGGGTGCGGCCGGCGGGGTGAACAGCTCCGGTGGGCCGGGCGGGAAGACGTCGGGGTCGCGGCTGGCGGCGTTGGTCTGGACGGCGACCACGCTGCCCGCCGGGATCGTCACGCCGCCGACCTCGGTGTCCTCGACGGCGCGGCGGATCAGGCCGGGCAGCACCCGCCCCTCGCTGAGCGGGACGGCCCGCAGCAGCTGTTCGGCTGCGACGGCCGCCGTCTCCTCGTCCTCGGCGAGTCCGGGCCAGGCCTCCTGACGGTCGGTGAGGAGGTAGACGACGATGTTGCCGAGGGCCGTCATGGTGGTCTCGTGCCCTGCGACCACCAGCCCGCACACCAGCATCACCAGTTGCCGTTCGTCGATGTCCAGGCTGTCGCCCGCCGCCACCAGGCCGCTCACCAGGTCGTCGCGGGGGGTCTTGCGCCGCTGGTCGACCAGCTCGGCGGCGAAGGCGCCGAACTCGTGCATGGCGGCGACGACTTGCTCCCGGGTGTGCGCGCCGCCGGAGAGCGCGTGGTCGGCCCAGTGGCGGATGCGTTCGCGGTCGACGTGGTCGAGGCCCATCAGCCGGGAGATCACGGAGACGGGCAGCGGGCGGGTGAAGCCCTCGATGATGTCCGCGGGACGGCCCTGTGCGGCGAAGTCGTCGAGAAGTGCTTCGACCACCGAGGGCCACCCAGGGCCGCCAGCGGGCGATCGCGCGGGGCGTGAACGCCCGCTGGACGGTGCCGCGCAGACGTTGGTGGGCCTCGCCGTCCTGGTTGAGGAGCCCGTTGGGGTCGTCCAGCAGGTTCGGTACGACGAGCAGCGGCGGAGCGTCCTCGGCGTGCAGGGAACTCCTGTTGAACCGGGGGTCCATGAGCACCTGACGTACGTCGGCGTAACGGGTCACCAGCCACACCGGGGTGCCGGTGGCGAGGGTGGCATGACGGGGCGGTCCGGGTTCGGGGAGGTCGATGCGGTGCATGGGGCAAAGGGGCCGGGACGTGCTGTGTGTACTCATCCGGGACTCCAGGCGCGCCGGTACGGAGAGTTCTCCACGCTAGTGCGCCCCGCATGCCCCCGTCAGCGGTGCCATTCGGCCAACGGTCAGGTCTGGCAAGGGCTTTGGAGGGCATGCGGAGTCTAGGAAGGAGGGCCGTCGCCATGACGACTCCCATCAGGCGCGTGTCCAGGCGCATGCCCGGCTGGGCGAAGGCGGTGAGCGCCGTCGTGCTGGTGCTCGTGGTGTTCTTCGCCGGGATCCGGCTGAGTGTGCTCCCTGGTCTCAAGGACCTGTTCGGCACCGAAACGCACGACCGCTCGGGACCCGCACTGCTCCAGTCCATCCAGGACATGAGCCGTTACGACGCCGCCTCCGGCAACTTCCAGGTCGTCGTCGACCTGGAGAAGGACACCAAGTACCTGCCCGACGCGATCCGCGGCTCCCGCACGCTGTACATCGGTGCGGGCACCGTCGACGCGTACGTCGATCTCGGCAAGGTCGGCAAGAACGACGTCACGGTCAACGGCGACCGCACGTCCGCCACGCTCCGGCTGCCGCACGCGGCGCTCGGCAAGCCGGCCCTCGACCCGGACCGCTCCTACGCCGTCTCAAAGCAGCGCGGGCTCCTCGACCGGCTCGGTGATCTCTTTTCGGACAATCCCAACAGCGAACAGGCCGTGCAGAAACTCGCGGTCGAGCACATCGGTGACGCGGCCAAGGACAGCGGCCTGACCCGGCGCGCCGAGACCAACACCACGACCATGCTCGACGGCCTGCTGCGGTCCCTCGGTTTCAAGGAGGTGCACGTCAGCTACGGCAGCTGATCAGCCGCCCCCCGACACCCCTGGCAGGGCCAGCGCACCGAGCAGTGCGGTGCCCACCAGCACCCAGGCCACATAGTCCCCGACGTGCCCGGACTGCAGGCGCCGCAGCGGCAGCGCCCAGTCCGGGGCGGCGAGCAGCCTGGGGCGGGTGACGGCGACGGCGGCGAGGCCCAGGGCGAGCAGGGTCGAGGCCAGGCCCAGAAGGACGCCGGGCAGGGTCCACTGCGGGGTGGAGACCACCACCCCGCCCGACACCGCCTCGCTCATCCCGTGCGCCACGAGCCCGGCGAAGCCGGGGACCACGCCGACGGCCAGCGCGGCGGCGAGCAGCACGGTGGGTACGACCGTCATCGGGCCGGGGACCCGGCTGACGCGGTGGCCGGTCTCGGGCTCCTCGCCGGAGCCGGTCGTCTCGTACTCACCGTGGTCGGGCGGCATGGGCCCGAGCCCGAGGAAGACGCGGGCGGTGACCCGCAGCACCGCCCCGGCGGTGACCGCGCTCGCGGCGACGTACACGACCGTGAGGGGGCCGCCCACGGCCTCCTCCACGACGGACTTGCCGAGCGCCGTGCCGAACGGGGGCAGCCCGGCGAGACCGAGGGCCCCGGCGGCGTACAGGACGGCGACCCCGCGCAACCGTCGGGCGCGCCCGTGCAGCGCGTGCTCGTCGACGCTGCCGTACCGGTCGAGGAGGACGCCGGTGCAGGCGAACAGGGCGGCCTTCACACCGGCGTGGCCGAGGACGTACAGCGCGACCCCGTCGTCCGCCTCCGGGGTCAGCACACCGATGCCGATGAGGAAGAGGCCGGTGTGGGCCACCGTCGAACAGGCGAGCAGCCGTTTGAGGTGCCGCTGGTACCAGCACATGACGGCGCCGATCAGGGCCGTCAGCACGCCGAGCACCACGAGCGCCCGCGTCAGTGCCTCGGCGGGCACCCCGCCGGGTCCGGAGAACACGCTCCCGTACACCCGCCAGACGCCGAACGTGCCGAGTTCGACCATCACGCCCGACAGCAGCATGCACACGGGCGTCGGCGCGACGGCGTGGGCGTCGGGCAGCCAGAAGTGGAAGGGCACGGCGGCCGCCTTGACCAGCAGTCCTGTGACGACCAGGACGAACCCGGCGAGGACCAGCGCGTCGGTCCCGCCGTGCCGGTCCAGGCCGCGCCCGATCTGGGTCATCGCCAGTTCGCCGGTGCGGGCGTACAGCAGCCCGATGCCCATCAGCATGGCGTAGGCGCCGAGCGAGGTGACGACTGCGAAGGTGAGCGAGCCCTGGACGGCCTTGGCCTCCTCGACACGGGTGCCCGTCAGCGCGTAGGCGACGACGCTCATCAGCTCGAACCAGACGAACATGTTGAACAGGTCGCCGGCGAGGGTGAAGCCGCACATGCCGCCCTGGAAGAGCAGCATCAGCGCGGGGAAGGAGCCCGCGTGGCGGCGGGGCGGTTCGTCGAAGTAGTGCCAGGAGTACGCCAGTGCGGCCAGGGTCAGCAGTGAGGCGAGCGCGGCCATGCCGAGGCCGGGCCCGTCGCCGGTCAGGACGATGCCGACGCTCTCGCCGTTCACGGGCTGCCAGCCGCCGACCCACTCGGTCATGGGCGGTGAGGAGTTGAGCAGGAGCACGATCGCGAGTCCGGCCGTGGCGGCGGAGACGGCCAGACCGGCGGACTCGGCGATCACCCGGGGCAGCCGGCGGCCCGCGGCGACCAGGAGGGCGGCCCCCAGGAGGGGCACGGCGACGACGAGGGGCAGCAGGTCGTTCATCAGCCGCGCAGCTCGGAGAGTTCGTCGGGGTCGACGGTGCCGTGCCGCTTGGCGATCTGCATGACGAGCGCGAGCAGCAGCGCGGTGACGGTGGCGCCGACGACGACGTCGGTGAGGGTGAGTGCCTGCACCACGGGGTCCACGACCGGCCGGGAGCCGGGTTTGATGTCGGAGAAGACCGGCGCGGTGGCGCCGTCACGGTAGCCCACCGACAGCAGCAGCACATAGGTGCCGGCCTGGCACACGGACAGGCAGCCGACGGCGTGGATCAGGTTGCGGCTGGTGGCCAGGCCGTAGCAGCCGGCCAGGAAGACCCAGGCGGCGACCAGGTACGGCAGGACGTCCATCACGGCTCTCATGTGCCGCTCTCCTCCTCGATCTCGACGGCCTGGTCCAGGAAGTGGGCGAGCAGCACGACGACCGCGCTGGCGACCTCCATGCCGATGGCCGCGTTCAGCAGCGGGACGGTGCCGCCGGAGGACAGCGTGTTGAAGGTGCCGTACGGCAGCAGGGTGTTGGCGAGGAAGGCGGTGCCTCCGATCAGGCCCGCGATGCCCATGACGAGGTAGCCGGAGGCGGCGAGGGCGTCGGCGACCTCGTAGGCGCCGATCGGCCTGATGCGTTCCAGGGCCGCGTAGTCGGCGCCCAGGTAGAGCAGGTGCAGGGCGGTCGCGGCGACCACTCCGCCCTGGAAGCCGCCGCCGGGGCTGAGTTGGCCGTGGGCGATGACGTACAGGCCGCTGAGCAGGGCGACGGGCAGGACGACGAGGGCGTAGCGGCGGACCGGCAGGGCGACCTCGGCCGGTTCGGGGCGGGCCCGGTGTTCGTCGCGGGTCTGGCGCAGCAGCATCACGCAGCCGAGGACGGCGGAGAACAGGATGGTCATCTCGCCGAGAGTGTCGAAGGCGCGCTGGTCGAAGTTGACGGAGGAGATGGTGTTGGCGGTCTGCCGGGCCAGGGAGGCGTGCACGGCCCGGTCGCCGTAGGGGTGGCTCTCGCCGCCGAAGTGCGGCAGGTCCAGGCAGGCGGCGACGAGCAGGGCGGCCAGGCCCGCGCCCCCCACGAGCAGCACCCACAGGCGGGCGCGCCGGGTCACCGCTCACGCTCCTTGCGCTGTCCGCGCCGCCTGACCTTGCGGACGGTGAGCATCAGCAGCAGCGGTGTCAGCGCGGAGCCGACGGCCAGCTGGGAGAGCCCGACGTCGGGTGCCTGGTCCACCGTGAACAGGGCGGCGAGGACGATGCCCAGGAGGGACAGGACGAGGGCCTGGCGCATGGGGTCGCGGGTGGCCACGGCCGCGGTCGCGCAGGCCGCGACCAGCAGCAGTGTCACGACGATCACCGCGTCAGCCACCGCGGACCCCCCGGAATCCGCCGGCCAGGGCCCGCGAGGCGATGATGTTCCCGCTGACCAGCAAGGCGCCGATGACCAGCAGTTTCACCATGGCGCGGCCGGGCCCGGTGGCGACGCACAGGGCGGTCACGGCGGCCGCGCCGAGCCCGGCGACCGTCAGGGTGGGGCCCCAGGCGCGCGGCGGGTCCTCGGCGAGTTCCTCGGCGAGCAGCCGGGCGAAGACGAGGGTGCCGACGGGGCCGAGCAGGGCCAGGAGGAGGCCGAGGTCGACGTAGGAGGGGCGGTTGTAGGCCTGGGACAGGAGCAGCAGGCTCGGGCAGGCGAGTGCGGTGGACAGGTTCTGGGCCACGACCCGTCGGCGCAGCGGACCGGTGGTCACGCCCCACAGTGCGGTGCCCAGGCCGCCGGCGAGGC
The DNA here is from genome assembly GCF_040682555.1 of Streptomyces sp. NPDC051172. Taxonomy (NCBI): domain Bacteria; kingdom Bacillati; phylum Actinomycetota; class Actinomycetes; order Kitasatosporales; family Streptomycetaceae; genus Streptomyces; species Streptomyces sp. NPDC051172. The sequence continues at coordinate 119,888 of NZ_JBFBBE010000014.1, read as the reverse complement.
CGATGGCGGCGGCGAGCGCCCAGCCGTTCATGTCCCGCTCACCGCCCGTCGTGCGCCCCGGGCCGCGAAGGCCGCCACTCCGGCGCAGCTCGCGCCGACGACGAGTTCCAGGGTGTCGACGGTGCTGATGAGGACCAGCCACAGCAGGCCGAGCGCGATCCACCAGCCCAGCAGCTCGGCCACGGTGAACAGGGCCGTTCGCGGGGTCATGCGCCACCTCCTCGGGCTCTGCTCGCACACCGTCACGGGCGGGATGTCCGGTACGTCCGTCCCGCGGCATCCAAACATCGCGGCGGGCGCCCCGGGCGGCGGCGCGCTGGCTTCCACCGCCGGAGTGCCCCTACGGCAGGAAGGGAAACCGCGGGGGCGCCTGGGCGGAGTCGACCTGGCGGGGGCATTCTCGGCCGTTGAGCGGGTAACCGCCTTACAACGCAGGGAAGTTGAAGACTGGAGGACCTGATGGCCCGTGCAGCCTTACGACCACGTTCAGCATTGCGCCTGCGTACGACCAAGACCGACGCGTCCGAGAAGCCGAAGAAGTCGGCGAAGGGGAAGAAGCCGGAGAAGGCGAAGAAGTCCGCGAAGCCCGGGGCCAAGTCGCAGTCGGCCCCTCGTGAGCGGCGTGGCCTGGCCCTGCCGATCCGCCTGCTGGCGATGGTGTGCGCCTTCGGGTTCATGGTGGCCTTCGCCGCGGTGCTGGCCCGGCTGACCCTGGAGCCCTCCCCGGCCTCGGCGGGGATCGCTCACACGAACTTGCATCCGGGAACCACTCTGCGTCTCTATTTGGACCAGCCGGCGTTCCAGGACGCCGTGAAGCAGATCGGTGGCAATGTGCTGCTGGGTGTGCCGTTCGGCATCCTGGTGCCGGTCGTCGCGCCGCGGGCACGCGGGTTGCTGCAGGTGCTGATGCTGACCGCAGTGGTGATGCTGCTGGTGGAGTTCGCCCAGGGAGCGCTGATCGTAGGCCGGGCCTTCGACATCGACGACGTCATCCTCAACACGACCGGTGCGCTGGCGGGTTACGTCCTGCTGGGGCGGCGGCTGGGCCGGGCGGTGCATGCACGGGAGCGGCTGCCACGGCGGGCGGCGAAGCGGGCAAAGGACGCATAGACACACCGCTCGACTCCTGGTCCGTACCAAAGTATTGACGACCCCTTATCTCACTCCTTAAATCAAGAGGCGACGCCTTCACCCCCACCTCGGCCGGACGCCCTCCCTGCGCCCGGCCGCCGTACGGAAGGAAGTCCCGTGGCCTCCCCACGCCTGCTGCGCAGATGTCTGTTCGCCGCCCTGTCCGCCGTACTGGTCGCGTCCGCCGCGACCGGTGCGGCACAGGCGGATCCGCCCGGGGCGACCACCGCCACGGTGGCGTTCTCCGACACTTTCGACGGCCCGGCAGGAGCTGCGGTCGACTCGTCGAAGTGGCAGACCGAGACCGGAGACAACGTCAACAACCACGAGCGGCAGTACTACACGTCGGGCACCAAGAACGCGGCCCTGGACGGCCAGGGCCATCTGGTGATCACGGCGCGGCGCGAGAACCCGGCCAACTACCAGTGCTGGTACGGGACCTGCCAGTACACCTCGGCGCGGCTGAACACCTCGGGGAAGTTCAACGCCCAGTACGGGCACGTCGAGGCGCGGATGAAGATCCCGCGGGGTCAGGGCATGTGGCCCGCGTTCTGGATGCTCGGCACGCCGGTCAACTGGCCGGATTCGGGCGAGATCGACGTCATGGAGAACGTCGGGTACGAGCCGTCCACCGTGCACGGCACCATCCACGGCCCCGGCTACTCCGGGTCGGGCGGCATCGGCGCCGCCTACTCCCTGCCGAACGGGCAGGACTTCGCGGACGCCTTCCACACCTTCGCCGTCGACTGGGCGCCCGACTCGATCACCTGGTCCGTGGACGGCACCGTCTACCAGCGGCGCACACCCGCCGATCTGGGCGGCAGGACCTGGGTGTTCAACAAGCCGTTCTTCCTGATCCTGAACCTGGCGGTGGGCGGCTACTGGCCCGGCGACCCGGACGCCTCCACGTCCTTCCCGCAGCAGTTGGTGGTGGACTCGGTGTCGGTCACGACCAGCGGCTCGGCCACCGGGGCGGCGATCAGGGGACTGGCCGGAAAGTGCGTCGACGTGGCCGGGGCGAACTCCGCCAACGGCACCCCGGTCCAGCTCTACGACTGCAACGGCACCGCCGCCCAGCAGTGGACCGCGGGCTCCGACGGCACCCTGCGTGCGCTCGGCAAGTGCCTGGACGTCGCCGGCAACGGCACCGCGGACGGCTCGACCGTCCAGCTGTGGGACTGCACCGGCGGCCCGAACCAGAAGTGGACGGTCACCGGGGCGAACGACATCGTCAATCCGCAGGCGGACAAGTGCCTCGATGCGACCGGGAACAACTCGGCCAACGGCACCCGGCTGCAGATCTGGACCTGCTCGGGCGGCGCCAACCAGAAGTGGACGGTCGGCTGAGCCGGGCTGTCAGTGCAACTTCCAGGTGAACTTGTCGCCGCCGACCCAGCGCACCACGTCCGGGTCGTCCATGTCGTGCACCGTGATACCGAAGGCGGCGGCCGCCTCCAGGACGTCGGTGACGGACTTGGCCTCACCGATCACTTCGCCGTCGATCTCCACGATCCGGAACGGCGGTGTTCCCGGCTGCACACCGAGGACCATGATCCGCGGATTGGAGATGTAGGGAGCTGCTTGTTCGGTCATGCAATAGAGCGTAGGACGCATCGGGCCCAGGTTGCTCGGGGGTGTCAGCGCCGCAGCAGCTCGAGCACCGCCGCCTGGACGGCGCCCCGCGTCGCGGGACGGCCGAAGCCCCCGTGTTCGCCCAGCCGGGTGAGCACGGGGGCGATGGTCCCGCCCTGCTCGAAGAACTCCACGACCCGGGGATCGATGGTGCCTCCTCGGTGACGACGGCGAGGGCGACGGCGGCGAGGACCGTGGCGTGCCAGGTGCGGAAGGCCTTGGCGGTGGTCTGGGTGCCGGACAGCCGGCGCAGCGCCTCGTCGAGGTCGTCGCCGTGCTGGTCGGGCCAGGCGTGCCGGTCCCAGTACACCAGCAGCCGCTCACCGCCGCTGCGGCGGCGCAGCAGGGCCCGTACGACGGGCCGCAGGTCTCGCTCCCACGGGTGTGCCGGTCGCTGCCGATACGGAAGAAGCCGAGGTCGAGCAGGCGCACGGCGCAGGCGGTGACCCGGGAGCGGGACAGGTCGCGACCGGCGAGGTCCAGAGCGACGCTGGCGCGCCTTTCGGGCAGGGCGCGGGCGGCCTCTCGGACGTGTTCGCGCTCGGCCTGTTCCTGCTGGGCGCGGAACTGCTCCTGGTAGAGGTGCCGGGCGGTGCCCTGCGTCGTCGGTGCCGACGGCCTCGAGGTGGCCGCCCGGCCGGGGACAGATCCACACGTCCCGCCAGGCGGGCGATACGACCAGCACCCGGATACGGGCCAGGTGCCCGGGGACCTTCAGCGGCACGGCCGGTCTCGCCCAGGCAGCGGAAGCCGGGGCCGTCGCAGGAGCTGGTGCGCAGTCTCACGGCGGCGGGCTCAGGGGCGACGCCAGTCGTCGCTCTGGAGGTGGGAGCCGGCCTGCGGGCCCATCCGGAGCATGCCGCCGTCCACGCTCCAGGAGGCGCCGGTGACGTAGGAGGCGTCGGGGCTCGTGAGGAAGGCGATGACGGCGGCGACCTCGCGTGCGTCGCCGGGGCGTCCGGCGGGGATGCCGGGGCGGGGCTCGGTGTGCACGTCGGTGTCCTCCTGGCCGGTCATCGGGGTGGCGATCTCGCCGGGCGCGACCGCGTTGACGGTGATGCCGTACTCGGCCAGCTCCAGGGCCATGACCTGGGTGAGCAGTCCGAGGCCGCCCTTGGCGGCGCAGTACGGGGCGGCGCCGACCCGCGGCTGGTGTTCGTGGACGGAGGTCACGTTGACGATCCGGCCGCCGTCGCCCTGCCGGATCATGTGCCGCGCCGCCCGCTGCCCGCACAGGAACGGGCCGATCAGGTCGACCTCGACGACCTCGCGCACCGTGTCGAGCTCCAGGTCGAGGAAGGGCGTCATGGTGCCCGTACCGGCGTTGTTGACCAGCACGTCGAGGCGGCCGAGCCGGTCGCAGAGCTCGTCGACGGTGCCGGCGGCGGTGGGCAGCCGGGTGAGGTCCATCTGGGCCACGGCGGCCCGCTGCCCGTGGGCGCGGACCTCCTCCGCGGTCTCCTCGGCGCCCTTGAGGTCACTGTGCCAGGTGATGCCGACGTCCATGCCCGCCCGGGCGAGCCGGACGGCAGTGGCGCGGCCGATGCCGGAGTCGGAGCCGGTGATCACGGCGACCTTGGCGGGAGCTGATGTGGACATCGCCGACCTCCTCCTGGGCGCTGCAGGGTGCGCATCGCAGTACCCGGATGCGGGCGGGACAAACCGTGCGGGGTGCCCGGGGCTGGGGAACCCTGGAGGTGGAGGTCACCATGGATCCCGTCGAGGCACTGGAGCGGATCGCCTTCCTGCTGGAGCGGTCCCTGGCGCCGACGTACCGCGTCCGCGCCTTTCGTACGGCGGCCCGCGTGCTGACGCCCCTGCCCGCTGACGAGGTGCGCGAGCGGGCGGCTGCCGGGTCGCTGGAGTCGCTCAAGGGCGTCGGCCCGAAGACCGCTCAGGTCGTCCGGGAGGCGCTGGCCGGAGAGGTGCCCGGCTATCTGCGCAAGCTGGAGGGCGAGGCGGGGGCGCCGAGCGAGGACCAGGCCGGTGCGGGGTTGCGGGCCAGGCTGCGCGGGGACTGCCATCTGCACTCGGACTGGTCGGACGGCGGCAGCCCGATCGAGGAGATGGGCCGGGCCGCGCAGGCCCTCGGGCACGAGTGGGCCGTGCTGACGGACCACTCCCCGCGGCTGACCGTGGCGCGCGGCCTGTCTGCCGAACGGCTGCGGGAGCAGCTGGAGGTGGTGGCGGAGCTGAACACCACCTGGGCACCGTTCCGGCTGCTCACCGGTATCGAGTGCGACGTCCTCGACGACGGCTCGCTGGACCAGGAGCCGGAGCTGCTTGAGCGGCTCGACGTGGTCGTGGTGTCGGTGCACTCCAAGCTGCGCATGGACACCCGCTCCATGACCCGCCGGATGGTGGCCGCCGTACGCGATCCGCACTCCGACGTGCTCGGGCACTGCACCGGGCAGCTGGTGACCGGCCGGGGGCGGCCCGAGTCGGAGTTCGACGCCGACGAGGTGTTCGCCGCGCTGGCCGAGACGGGCACCGCCCTGGAGATCAACAGCAGGCCCGAGCGGCTCGATCCCCCACGGCGGCTGCTGCGCCGGGCGGTCGAGGCGGGGGTGCTGTTCTCGGTCGACACCGACGCGCACGCGCCCGGCCAGCTGGACTGGCAGATCCTCGGCTGTGCCCGGGCCGAGGAGTGCGGGGTGCCGGCCGAGCGCGTGGTGAACGCCTGGGGCCTGGACGAGCTGCTGGCCTGGACCCGCTCGCGGCGCACGCCCGCAGGAGTGACAGGAACCTGACGTGGTACTCGGGGCAGCGGAAGAGCAAAGGAGCGCGCATGGAACGGGCGGCCGTGTTCGACGTCGACGGAACCCTCGTCGACACCAACCACCTGCACGTGGCGACCTGGTGGGAGGCCTTCCGGCAGGCCGGGCACAAGGTGCCCATGCACGCCATCCACCGGTCCGTCGGCCTCGGCTCCGAGGACCTCATCGCCCGGCTGCTGGGACATCGGCGGGACCCGGACCGGGACGCCGAACTCAGCGCCGCGCACAAGGCGTTGTACGGCCAGTACTTCGACCGGCTGCCCGCGTTCGAGGACGCCGGCCGGCTGCTGCGGCGCCTCGACCACGACGGCTGGACGGTGGTGCTGGCCACCTCCGCGAGCGGCCCGGAACTCTCCGCGCTGCGCCGCGCGATCTCCGCCGACGACGCGATCACCGGCACCGCGAGCGCGGAGGACGTAGAGAAGGGAAAACCGGCCCCCGAGCCCGTCGAACGCGCCCTGGAACTGGCCGGGGTGCCCGCCGAACGGGCGGTCTTCGTCGGTGACACCGTGTGGGACATGCGCGCGGGCAGCAACGCCGGCGTGCGCTGTCTGGGCGTGCTGTGCGGCGGCATCCCGCGCGCCGATCTGAAGGAGGCCGGAGCCGAGGCTGTGTACGACGACCCCGCGCATCTGCTGTCCGACTTGAAGAACAGCCCGCTGGCCTGAGCGGCCCAAGCGGGTGACGCAGATCACCACACACGGTGCCGAACACCGGAACACCCAGCGGTAGTTCGCCGTTGAACAAACCGTGGGTGCGGATGGGACAGTGTCCCCGGGCCTCACCATTCGCCCACAGGGACGATCGTTCGGCCGAAGCCCTGTGGAGCCCTTCGCCGAGAGGCGACCGCCATCCGTGCCCACCACCAGCCGAGCCCCGACCGGCCTCCCCCGTCCGGTCGGGGCTCTTTCCTGTCCGCGCCCGACCGCATTGGTCAGCGCTTGACTTCGAGAGCACTCCAATCCGTAGCGTTCTCGGCATGAGTACTGGCACTGCACAGCACAAGATCGGATCCGGTTTCGGCGCCACGAGCACGGCCGACGACGTCCTTCAGGGCGTCGACCTGACCGGCAGGCTCGCCGTCGTCACCGGCGGCTACTCGGGGCTCGGCCTGGAGACCACGCGCGCCCTGACCAAGGCGGGCGCCCGGGTCGTCGTCCCGGCCCGCCGCCGGGCCACCGCCGAGGAAGCGCTGGCCGGCCTCGACGGCGTCGAGGTGGACGAGCTCGACCTCGGCGACCTGGAGAGCGTGCGCGCCTTCGCCGAGCGCTTCCTGGCCTCCGGGCGGACCCTCGACATCATGATCGACAACGCCGGGATCATGGCCTGCCCGGAGACCCGGGTGGGGCCCGGCTGGGAGGCCCAGTTCGCCACCAACCACCTCGGCCACTTCGCCCTGGTCAACCGGCTGTGGCCGGCGATCGCGCCCGGTGGCGCCCGCGTCGTCTCCGTCTCCTCCCGCGCCCACCACTTCTCGGGCATGCGCTGGGACGATGTCCACTGGACGCAGGGCTACGACAAGTGGCAGGCCTACGGGCAGGCCAAGACCGCGAACGTCCTGTTCGCCGTCCACCTCGACAAACTCGGCCGCGACACCGGCGTGCGCGCCTTCTCACTGCACCCCGGCGGCATCATCACCCCGCTCCAGCGGCACATCCCCAAGGCCGAGATGATCGAGCGCGGCTGGATCGACGAGGACGGCAACGTCCTCAACCCCGAGGGCTTCAAGACCCCGCCGCAGGGTGCGGCCACCCAGGTGTGGGCGGCGACCTCGGCGCAGCTGGACGGCCTCGGCGGCGTCTACCTGGAGGACTGCGACATCGCCGAGCTCGCGGTCGACGGCTCGACCAGCGGCGTCAAGGACTGGGCGATCGACCCCGAACAGGCCGCTCGGCTGTGGGAGTTGTCGGCGGAGCTGACGGGCGTGAACGCCTTCGCCTAGGAGTCACCACGTTCCCTGGGCCCGTACAGGGCGGCGGGTGCGCCGGTCGCCAGGGCCCAGTAGCGGTCGCCGTAGGACCAGTGCCACCACTCGGTGGGGTAGTTGACGAGCCCGCAGGCCGTCAGCGCCCCGCCGAGCAGGGCACGGTTGGCGCGGGCCTCGTCCGTGATGTTCGGGGCATCCGTGTAGCAGGCGCCGTCGCTCTGCTCCGGGTTGGCGTTCATCTCGGTGCCCAGGTCCAGTTCGCGGCCCTCGGTGTCGGCGAGCGTCAGATCGACGGCCGCGCCCGCGCTGTGCGGAGCGATCTCGGGCGGGGAGACGTAGCGGCTGGCGGCGGTGCGGATGCGGTCGGCCGGCCAGTCCGGGTTTGCGGCGCGCAGTTCGTCGGCGTACCGCTCGAAGTAGCGGCGCTGGAGGGCCGGCGGCCGGTATCCCTCCACGAACAGCAGGCGCAGTCCCTCGGGGAGCAGTGCCTGTGCGGCGAGGAGGCGGTCGAGGACGCCCCGGCGCAGCTGGACCTCGGCGCCGTGCGAATCCGTGTGCTTGCGGTCGTCGACCAGGAGTTCCTCTCGTACGTCGACGAGGGGTTCGCCGTTCTCCGCGACGGGGACGGCGGCGACCCGGGCGTCGGACATCAGGATGATCTCGCTCATGTCTTGATCATCTCCTGGCCGCGCGGCCCGGAATCGCCGCGGTTTCAACCGGTCATGAACTCCCTCAGGTCTGCGGTGAGTTGCTCGGCGTGGGTGACGAACAGTCCGTGGCCCGCGTTCTCGTAGACCTTGAGCGTGGCATCGGGGGCGAGGGCGGCGGCTCGACGGCCCGTCGCCTCCAGGGGTGCCGAGACGTCGTGCGTGCCGTGCACGACGAGCAACGGCACCTCCAGCTCGGCCAGTTCGGGGGCGACGTCGAGGGTGACGATGGTCTCCTGGACGGCGCTGGAGGCCCGCGCGGTGGACACCAGGCAGCGGTCGCTGAGGTAGCGCACGTAGGCGGGCGAGACGTCGTTGCCCGGCCGGTGCAGGGCGAAGAAGTCGCGCAGTGCGTCGGGGTCGCTGAAGAACGCCGCCCGGTCGCGCAGGAAGACCGCGTTGCCGGCCCGCATGACCGCGGCGTCCCAGCCGTCCGGGTTGCCCTCCGTGCGGACCACGCCCGGGGCGATGCCCGCCACGAGCGCGACACGGGTCACCCGGCCGCTGCCGTGCCGGGTCAGGCAGCGCACGATCTCCGCGCTGCCCACGGAGTGGCCGATCAGCGTCACCGCGCGCAGATCCAGGTGGTCCAGCAGGCCGTGCAGGTCGTCGGCGAGGGTGTCGAGGTCGTAGCCGTTCCACACGTCGTCGGAGCGTCCGTGCCCGCGCCGGTCCAGGCCCACGCAGCGGTAGCCCTCGCCCGCCAGCGGCAGCATCTGGAACTCCCACATCTCGGTGCCCAGGTAGGCGCTGCTGACGAAGACGGCCACGGGGCCGTCGGCCGGTCCGTAGTCGACGTAGTGCGGCCGCGCGCCATCGGCGGGGCCGGCGAAATACGGCATGGGACGTCCTCCTGCGATCCGGTGGGGTGGGTGCGTCCTCCATGGTTCCGGGGGCCGGTACGGGCGTCGATCACGTCCGCGGTCATTCGGCCGCTTCCGCGTGTCCTCGCCCCGGGCCGGGTACTCGGTCACTCCGTTTCGGACGGTGCGGCCGGAAGGAGACGAAGGTGAGCAGCGCAGTGGGCAGCAGGATCGTGGTCACGGGTGCCACCGGCAACGTCGGCACCAGTGTGGTGCGCCTCCTCTCCGAGGAGGCGCAGGTGGGGTCCGTGCTGGGTCTGGCCCGGCGGATTCCCGAGTGGTCGCCGGCCAGGACCGAGTGGTCCGCGGTCGACCTCGCGTCCCAACAGGCCGATCTGGTCAAGGAGTTCGAGGGCGCCGACGCGGTCGTCCATCTGGCGTGGGCGTTCCAGCCCACGCATGATCCGGCGGCGACCTGGCGCACGAACGTGCTCGGGAGCATCCAGGTGTTCGAGGCGGTCGCGGCGGCCCGGGTGCCGACGCTCGTGCACGCGTCGTCGGTGGGCGCCTACTCTCCGGGGCCGAAGGACCACGCGGTGGACGAGTCGTGGCCGACCCACGGCTGGCCGGATGCCGCGTACTGCCGGGAGAAGGCCTATCTGGAGCGCACCCTGGACACCTTCGAGCGTGACCACCCGGAGGTGCGGGTGGTCCGGATGCGGCCCGCGTTCCTCTTCAAGCGCACGTCGGCGAGCGAGCAGCGCCGGATCTTCGGTGGCCGCTTCCTGCCGGGCCCACTGGCGCGCCCGGAGCTGCTGCCCTTCCTCCCCGACATTCCGGGTCTGCGGGTGCAGGCGCTGCACACCGACGACGCGGCCAGGGCGTACCTCCTCGCGCTCGGCTCCGAGGTCCGCGGCGCCTTCAACCTGGCGGCCGAGCCCCCGGTCGACGCCGAACTCCTCGCTCAGCTGCTGGACACCCGCCCGGTCCGCCTCCCCCGCGTCGCGGCCCGCTCGGCGATCGCCGCCGCCTGGGGCCTGCATCTGCTGCCCGCGTCGCCGCATCTGTTCGACGCGGTGCTGCGGCTGCCCCTGATGGACTGCACCCGCGCGCGTGCCGAGCTGGGCTGGCACCCGGAGCATGAGGCGACCGAGGTCCTGGAGGAGTTCCTGCACGGCCTGCAGCACGGGGTGGGGGCGCGGACCGAGCCGCTGCGGGGGCGCAAGGCGGGCTGACGGTACGAGGTCTATGTGGTCTCGGTGGTCTCGGTGGTCTCGGTGGTCTTGTCGAGACGTTCGCGCTGCGGCACCACCGTGTACTTGGGGTCCTCCGCCGAGGCGATGCCCGCCGCGAAGACGCCGAAGCGGGTGCACGCCGATCCCGCGAGCAGGGCGAGCCCGGAGGCGACCGCGGCGCCACGCCGTCCGCCGAAGAGGGCGGCGGTGACGGCACCACCGGCGGTGAGCAGCTGCGCCGCCCGGAGCAGTGCGCCCGCCCGGTCCTCCCGCCAGGTCTCGGCGACCATGCCCAGGCGCTGCTCGGCCGCCTTCGTGACCACCGCGTCGGCCAGCGCCGCCAGCCCGGCGGCGCACCGGGCCGGGGCATTCTCGCTCGTGGGTCCGACGACGAGGGCCATCCCGGACGCGGCCGCGGTGGCGGACGCCGCGAACAGGTACGGCAGCTCCCGGTGGACGCCGTGCCAGGCCGGTACGGCGGTGTCGGCGGCCAGCACCCCGGTGTAGGTGGCGACCGCGGGGCCCAGGAGTGCGGCGGCGCCGGTCGCCGCGCCCCCGAGACGCGGCGCCCGGCCGGTCACTGCGCTCGCGGCGGCCGCACCCGCCACGGGCCCGTAGGCGCCGAGCAGCCAGGACCCCACGCTCATGGGCGAGGTGGGCTTGAACACCCGCAGCATGTTCGCGAACCGGCTCGGCTTGCCCAGGTCGTGGATCAGGGCGGCGGCCGACAGGGAGACGGAGGCCAGCGAGGAGACCTTCAGTGCCGTCGCGGTCGTCGTACGCCCGGTCACGTGCGCCCCCGCCGCGAGCACCGACCCCGCTCCGGCGAGCCCGCCGAGGAAGAAGTACCCGGCGATGTCGGGAGCGGCCCAGGAGGGCGCCTTGATGACCGGACGGCCGTAGTAGGACTCGAACTCGGCCCGGGGAACGACGGGTTGCTCACCCCGCCGCCGCCTGCGTCCCGCACGCACGGTGGTGCTCATCGCCGACCCCTTCCCGTGAGCGCGAAGCAGGCCGCGAGGCCGCCCAGCAGGGACAGGGCCGCGGCCCCCGCGTGCTTCCACATCTCCGGCAGGTCCCGGGTGGTGACCACGGGGTCCGGTGGCAGCCCGTACACCTCGGGCTCGTCCAGGAGCAGGAAGAAGGCGCCGTCGCCGCCCACGCCGTCGTCCGGGTCGTGGCCGTAGAGCCGGGCGTCGGTGACGCCCGCCTCGTGCAGCTGGTCGACGCGCAGCGCGGCCCGCTCGCGCAGTTCGTCGAGCGGGCCGAACTGGATGGACTCGGTGGGGCAGGCCTTGGCGCAGGCCGGTTCCTGTCCTGCACCAAGGCGGTCGTAGCACATCGTGCACTTGAACGCGCGTCCGTCGTGCGGGCGCTGCTCGATGACGCCGTACGGACAGGCGGGCACGCAGTAGCCGCAGCCGTTGCAGATGTCCTCCTGGACGACGACCGTGCCGAACTCGGTGCGGAAGAGCGAGCCGGTGGGGCAGACGTCGAGGCAGGCCGCGTGGGTGCAGTGCTTGCACACGTCGGAGGACATCAGCCAGCGCAGCTCGCCGTCGCCGCCGACCGGTGCCTCCTGCGCGGTCGACCCGCCCTCGACCAGCGGGAGTTGAGTACGGCCGTCCGGGCGCGGCTGCTCGATGAAGGCCACGTGCCGCCAGGTCGAGGCGCCGAGCGCCTGCGTGTTGTCGTACGACATGGCCGTGAGCGACAGCCCGTCCTGCGGGATGGCGTTCCACTCCTTGCAGGCTACCTCGCAGGCCTTGCAGCCGATGCAGACGGAGGTGTCGGTGAAGAAGCCGACGCGGTCCTCGCTCACTTGCGTGCCTCCGTTCCGGTGTCCGGGGTGATACCGGCCCGCGCGCGGTACTCGGCGACCAGCCTCGGCAGGTCCGGGCCGCGCGGGCGGCGGCCGACGCGGATGTCGGCGGTCAGCGCCTTGTCCTCCTGGATGTGGGCGTTGGGGTCGAGGGCGATGGCCAGCAGTTCGTTGGCTGCATCACCCTTCGCGACACCGTTGGGCCCCCAGTGGAAGGGCAGGCCGATCTGGTGGACCGTGCGGCCCTGCACCCGCAGCGGCCGGATCCGGTCCGTCACCAGCACGCGTGCCTCGACGGCGTTGCGGGCGGTGACGATCGTCGCCCAGCCGCCGTTCTCCAGGCCGCGCTCATGGGCCAGCGCGGGCGAGACCTCGCAGAAGAACTCCGGCTGCAGCTCGGAGAGATACTCCGACCAGCGGCTCATGCCGCCCGCCGTGAAGTGCTCGGTCAGGCGATGCGTGGTGACGACGTACGGAAAGACTTCGGCGCCCTTGTCGTCTCCGCTGGGGTGGTAGCGGTTGCCCTCGCGGGGCAGCAGCCGGCGCACCGGGTTGCGCGGGGTCGAGGGGTGCAGGGCGTTGGGGAACGGCGAGTCCTGCGGCTCGTAGTGGGTGGGCAGCGGGCCGTCCTCCAGGCCTGCGGGGGTGAACAGCCAGCCCTTGCCGTCGGCCTGCATGATGAACGGGTCGTCGCCGCGCAGCGCGTCGGAGCCGACCGCGTCCTCGTCCGGCACGAAGTCCGGTGCACGGTCGGGGACGAAGTCCGGAACGTCACGCCCGGTCCACTTCCCCTCCTCCGCATCCCACCAGACGTACTTCTTGCGCTCGCTCCAGGGCGTGCCGTCGGGGGCGGCGGAGGCGCGGTTGTAGAGGATGCGGCGGTTGGCGGGCCAGGCCCAGGCCCATTCGGCGGCCACCCAGTCCTGCTCCCAGTGGGGTTTCCTGCGGGCGGCCTGGTTGACGCCGTCGGCGTAGACACCGCAGTAGATCCAGCAGCCGCAGCGGGTGGAGCCGTCGTCCTTGAGTTCGGTGTAGGCGCTCAACGGGGTGTCGTCGGGCCCATGGCCGCTGATCTCGGCGAGCACGGCGTCGGCGACGGGCTCCTCGATGTCCCCGGTGACCGGGTAGTCCCAGGTCAGGTCGAGGACCGGGCGGTCCATGGGGTCGGTCGAGCCGGCCAGCTTCTCCTTGATGCGGCGGCCCAGGTGGTACATGAACCACAGGTCGCTGCGGGCGTCACCCTCGGGTTCCACGGCCTGGTGGTGCCACTGCACCCAGCGGTTGGTGTTGGTGAAGGAGCCGGACTTCTCGGTGTGGGAGGCGGCCGGGAAGAAGAACACCTCGGTCCCGATGTCCTCGGTGCGCAGCTCACCGGTCTCGATCTCGGGCCCGTCCTTCCACCAGGTCGCCGACTCGATCAGGGAGAAGTCGCGCACGACCAGCCAGTCCAGGTTGGCCATGCCCAGGCGCTGCAGGCGGGTGTTGGCGGAGCCGACGGCCGGGTTCTCGCCGAGCAGGAAGTAGCCCTTGCAGTCGCCGTCGAGCTGGGCCATGACCGTGTCGTAGGTGGAGTGGGAGCCGGTCAGCCGCGGGATGTGGTCGAAGCAGAAGTCGTTGTCGGGAGTGGCGGCGTCCCCGTAGTAGGCCTTCAGCAGACTGACGAGGTACGCCCGCATGTCGGCCCAGAAGCCCTTCACCGTGCGGGTCGTCTCGACGAAGTTGTCGAGGTTCATGTCCTCGTGGGCGTGCGGCATCGGGATGTAGCCGGGCAGCAGGTTGAAGAGGGTGGGGATGTCGCTGGAGCCCTGGATGGAGGCGTGGCCGCGCAGGGCCTGGATGCCACCCCCGGTGCGGCCGATGTTGCCGAGCAGGAGCTGGAGGACGCAGGCGGCGCGGATGAACTGGGCGCCGGTGGTGTGCTGCGTCCAGCCGACGGCGTAGCAGAAGGCGCTGGTGCGCTCGGGCCCTGAGTTGGTCGTCAGCGCGTCGCAGACCTGCCGGAAGGTCTCGCGGGGGATGCCGCAGACCTCCTCGACCATTTCGGGGGTGTAGCGGGCGTAGTGCCGCTTGAGGATCTGGTAGACGCAGCGCGGATGCCGGAGCGTCTCGTCCGTCGGGGCGCGGTGCCCCGTACGCGCTCCGCCGGAGCCGTGCGCCTCGGCGCCGGCGGACTTGCGGGTGCGCTCCTCGTAGAGTTCGTCGGCCTCGCCGGCCGGCTGCTGGATCTCGACGCCCTCGTACTGCCAGCTGGCGGGGTCGTAGTGCTTCTTCTCCTCGTCGAGGCCGGAGAAGACGCCGTCGAGGTCCTCGGTGTCGCGGAAGTCCTCACCGACCAGGGTGGAGGCGTTGGTGTAGTTGAGGACGTACTCGCGGAAGTCCTTCTCCTCGGTCAGGACGTGGTTGATGATTCCGCCGAGGAAGGCGATGTCGGTGCCCGCGCGGATGGGCACGTACAGGTCGGCGAGCGCGCTGGTGCGGTTGAAGCGCGGGTCGACGTCGATGATGGTGGCGCCGCGCTTCTTGGCCTCCATCACCCACTGGAAGCCGACCGGGTGGCACTCGGCGAAGTTGGAGCCCTCGATGACGATGCAGTCGGAGTGCTGCAGGTCCTGCATGAAGGTGGTGGCGCCGCCACGGCCGAAGGAGGTGCCGAGCCCGGCGACGGTGGAGCTGTGGCAGACCCGGGCCTGGTTCTCCACCTGCACCACGCCCAGGCCGGTCAGCAGCTTCTTGATGAGGTAGTTCTCCTCGTTGTCGAGGGTGGCGCCGCCGAGACTGGCGATGCCCAGGGTGCGCGCGGTGCGCATCCCGTCGCGCTCCCACTCCCAGGTCTCACGCCGGGTGCGCAGGACCCGCTCGGCGACCATGTCCATGGCCATGTCCAGGTCGAGCGGCTCCCAGTCGGTGCCGTGCGGGCGGCGGTAGAGCACCTGGTACTCACGGGCCGGCCCGGTGGTCAGCTGCAGGGTCGCCGACCCCTTGGGACACAGCCGCCCGCGGCTGACCGGGGAAGCTGGGTCGCCCTCGATCTGTACGACCTTCTCGTCCCGCACATAGACCTGCTGGCCGCAGCCGACCGCGCAGTAGGGACACACGGACTGCACCACGCGCTCCGCGCTGTCCGTGCGGGGACGCAGGCCTTCGGTGTACGAGGATTTCGCAGCGCTCCCCCGGCCCGTACGGTCGGTGCCGGTGAGCTGCCGATAGACGGGCCATGCGCGGACCCGGTCGCCGATACCCATGGTGGCTCCCTGTCGCGGTCAGGCCGGGGACTCGTCCGGAGTGGGGTGCTCGGGATGGACGGTGGCCGATCGGGGCCCGTCCCGCCGCCCGGTACCGGCCTCGTCGGTGTCCGGCACCTCGTCGTCGGACTCATCGGCTTCCATGTCCGGCACGGGGATGTCCAGCGGGTCCTCGCCCTCGGCGACCTGCTGGTCGGGCAGATCCCGCGGCACGGGCTCGCCGCCCTGGCCTGCGTCATGCCGTTCGGCCACGGCGCACTCCCTTCACGTCGTTCGAGCGAGACGCGAGTACCTCCGCCGGTGACCTACGAAACCTGGGGGTGCGTCCCGAAAGGGACGCGGGGTTGTGTCGATATGCGGCTCCGCCGCGTGGGCGCGCTCAGCCACAAACGGCGCTACAGACGACCGACTGCATACCGTGGCACTCTCAGAGTCGCTCCTCCAACGCCGTCTGCCAGGCCGGCACCGGCCCCTCGGGCACCGGCTCCAGCCGCCGCCCGCCCCGGGCAAAGAAGTCGGCCAGAGGCAGAATCGCCGCACCGACGGTCACCGCGTCCGGCCCCAGCCGCCCAAGCTCAATGCTCACCTTCTCGGCCGGATGCCGCAGCGCATACGAGGCCGCATGCCGCCGCACCGCGGGCAGGAACCGCGCGCCCAGCTGAAGCCCCGCCCACCCCCCGATGAGAATCCGCTCGGGCTGGAACAGGTTGATCAGGTCGGACAGCCCGGCACCGAGATACTCGGCGGTCTCCTCCAGCACGGCCAGGGCAACCGGGTCGGCCTTGCCCCCCTCGGCCGGGTAGGCCGAAGCAAGCATCGACGTGAGCGCCGTCTCCTCGTCCACGCCCTCGGGCGGTCGCCCACCCTCCTCCCGCCACCGCTCCAGCAGGGACTCCGCCCCCGCATACGCCTCCAGGCAGCCCAGCGCACCGCACCGGCAGCGGCGCCCTCTGACCCGTACCGTCAGATGGCCCCACTCGACCGCCCGCCCGTTCTCCACCTCCGGCGTGACGAGGCACGCGCCGACGCCGGAGCCGAACAGCACGACGATCGCGTTGCGCGCCCCGCGCCCCGCGCCGAACCACATCTCGGCCTGGCCGAGGGTCTTGGCTCCGTTGTCGATGAAGTAGCGGACTCCGTCGGGGAGTCGGGAGGACGAGCGGAGCAGCTCCTCCAGCGGGACAGCGTCCCAGCCGATCGTCTGCCCGTGCACGACGGCGCCGCGCTCCGGGGTGCGCTCCACGATGCCGGGGACGCCGATGCCGACGCCGAGGAGCTGGTCGGGGCCGATACCGGCGCCGGCGAGCACTTCGGCGATCCCGTCGCGGATGTGGCCGACGATGACCTCGACGTCGTAGCGCTGCTGTTCCAAGGGCCGCTCGGCGCGGGCGAGTTCGGTGAGGGTGAGGTCGAACAGCTCGATGCGCACCCGGGTCTCGCCGACGTCGACGCCGATCATGTGGCCGGCGCCGGGCGCCACGCGCAGCAGGGTGCGGGGGCGGCCGCCGTCGGAGTCGACGCTGCCGGCCTCCTCGACCAGGGCGTCGGCGACCAGGTCCGCGACGACGTTGCTGACCGAGCCGGAGCTCAGCCCGGTCACCGGACCGAGCTCGAAGCGGCTGAGGGGTCCGTCGAAGTAGAGCCGCTGCAGCACGACCGCGCGGTTGGCCCGCCTGAGGTCGCGCACCGTGCGCCCGTTCCGCCCCGCCATGTGGTTCCTTTCGTGCCCTGTCCGACCTGCAACATACCTCTGCGGGCAGGCCCCGCGCGACATTCCTCCAACCCTTAGTTCACGATGTGAGCTAAGAGGTGGCCTCCTCGACCTCGTCCAGGGCGGCCACGAGCTCCGGCGCGACCGCCTCCTCGCGCCACCGGATGTCTCCCTCTCCCATCGCCCGCGGCACGGTCTCCACCAGCATGATCAGGTAGAGATAGGAGCGGTAGAGGGCCAGACGGAGGAGGGCCGGGCGGTCGAACCCGGCGCGTCCACCGCCCTCCCGGTAGCCCGAGAGGAACGCCTCGTCCTTCCTGATGTCCCCCAGCAGCGCCAGGGAGACGAACTCGGCCAGCGGGTCGCCCCAGAACATGCGCTCGCCGTCGATGAGCCCGCCGATGCGGACGGAATCGGCCGAGCGTTCCACGAGGATGTTGCCGTCCCACAGGTCGAAGTGGACGAGCGCGGGGACGGTGACCTCGTCGAGGGCGTCGTACGCGGCGCGGAGGGTGCCTGCGATCTCGCCGACGGGTCTGGGCAGCCGGGCCGAGAAGCGGCGGGCGTCGTCGAGGATAGCCTCCAGCATCCCGCTGAAGGCGGTCCGCCAGTCGGGGGCGAGGGGGCCGAGCGCGCCGGACGGGTAGCCGAAGGCGGTTCCGGTGACGCAGTGCAGTTTGGCGACCTGACGGCCCAGCTCCGCGCGCAGACAAGCCCGTTCTTCCTCGGTGAGGGATCCGTCCCACGGGTCGCCGGGACATGCGGTCATCAGGAGTACGGAGCTGTCGTCGTCGAGGGTGACGAGCCGGGGGGCCGGCACCCCGGCCGTCTCGGCGCCGCGGTAGAACTCCGCCTCGGCGACGAGGAGCCGGCTCTCGTAGCGCAGTCCCGGGGTGTCCGGCGCGACCTTCAGTACGTAGCGGCTGCCGTCGGTGAGCCGGAGTTCCTCGACGGTGTTGTAGGTGCCACCGGTGAGGGGGCGCAGGTGGGCCAGCCGGTCGGGATGGATCGCCGCGCCCTCCAGGACACGTCGAGCCCTCTCCCAGGAGTCCACCACCGTGCGCCCACCTCTCCCCTCGGTCAGCCGGCCGCGTACACGTCCTCGATGTAACGGCCGTCCGCGATCAGTGCGTCGAGCCACTCCTCGGCCGCCGTGTGGTCGGCCCCGGACGTGCGGTCCCGGTACAGCGTACGGAACGCGTCCCGCACGCCCGGCGCCATTTTCGAACCGTCGCCGCAGACGTACACCCGGGCCCCGGCGCCGAGCAGCTGCCAGACCTCGTCGGCCTCTGCGGCGATGCGGTGCTGCACGAAGGTCCCCGCGGTGCTGAAGGCCGGGCGGAGCGACACCGCCCCGACGGCTTCGGCAGTGCGCAGTTCCTCGGCGTGCAGGAAGTCCGCGTCGGGTGCGTCGCAGCCGAAGTAGCACAGGGCGGGGGCGAGTTCGGTGCGCGCGGCGAGAGCCGCCGCGCGGTCGGCGACGGCTCCTCGGAAGGGAGCCAGGCCCGTGCCCGCCGCGATCATGATCACCGGGGCGGAATGGTCCACCCGAAAGGCCTCCCGGCACGGCTGGACCCGGGCGAGGATCGTCTCGCCGGGAGCGACGGTGGCGAGGTGCCCCGACCCGGTGCCCCGGTAGACGCCCTTGCCGGAGCGTGCA
This sequence comes from Streptomyces sp. NPDC051172, assembly GCF_040682555.1. NCBI lineage: Bacteria > Bacillati > Actinomycetota > Actinomycetes > Kitasatosporales > Streptomycetaceae > Streptomyces > Streptomyces sp. NPDC051172. Next base: position 101,241 of record NZ_JBFBBE010000014.1, on the reverse strand, counting down.
GGGGCTTCGAGCAGGGAGACCATGAGGTCCACGTGGTCCGCGTCGACGGCCGGCGAGGAGGAGATCGAGTAATGACGCGGCCGCAGCGGGGTCAGGATCTCCAGGAGTTGCGGCCAGTCGAGGGCCCCGCGCAGGGCGGGGTGGTCCTCGATCAGGTCGACGAGGGTGCGTAGGTCGTAGGCCGGGAGGGCGGCCAGGGTCGCGCGCTCGGGCGGGCAGGGGTTGGCGGCGGCCAGCACGGCCAGCTGGTCGGGCGTCGGCCGCTCCTGCAACTCCACGTGGTGTGCGAACAGTTGACGCACCGTCAAGGGCCTGTCGATCGCCAGGCCGTCGCGGCGGGGACGGGCGGCGCGGATGTCGAGGACGGTGTCGGGGTCGACGCCGAGTGCGGCGGCGGCGCGGTCGACGAGGGCGGGGGCGTTGACGGGCAGCACGGTGAGGTGGTCGGCGGTGCGGTAGGTGGTGCCCTCCGGCAGGGCGACGCGGACGAAGCGCTTGCGGCGCGGGTGGCCGGGGGCGGTGAGGTCGTACGCCTCGGTGACGGTCATGGGAAGGAGCCCGTGCCGTTCGGCGAGGGCGTCCAGGGGGCCGCCGGTGAGGGTGCGGACCTCATACGCCGTGGCGGGCTCGTCGTCGGCCGGGGCGGTGGCGTCCGGGTCGCCGTACTCCTCGAGGAGGGCGCTGCGCAGGCGGGCCGTGAAGTCCCTTACGGCGCCGGTGAGATCGCCCGAGGCGTCGGCGGCGGCGCGGTCGACGAGGCGGGTGGCGCCGAGTTCGGCGAGGCGGTCGTCGATGCGGGTGGGGACGTGCTGGTAGGTGGCGGCCCAGTTGCGGTCGCCGACGCCCAGGACGGCATAGGTGACGTCCGTCAGGTCGTGGGTGTCCTCCAGCCAGGTGGCGAACGCGGTGGCGTCGTCGGTGGGTCGGCCGTTGTAGGAGGCGGCGGTGATGACGACGGGCCGGTCGGTGGGCAGGCCTCCCGCGTAGGCGTCCAGCGGTGCGACCTCGGTCTCGCAGCCGATCTCGGCGGCCTCGTCGGCAAGCCCCGCCGCGAACGCGCGGCAGGTGCCGTAGTTGCTGCCGTGCAGGAGGAGGACGCCGGTGCCGGGGCGGACGCGGGCCGGGAGGGTGTGCGGGTCGGGGCTGTGCGGGGTCGAGGCCGGGCGGGTTCCGGGGAGGACGCCGTGTTCGCGGTCGGCGGTGGTGCGCGGGGTGAGGGTCAGGGTGAGGCCCTCGGGCTTGAGGGTGAGGGTCTCCTTGACGTGGAGCGCGTAGTCGGCGTGGTCGTGCAGGCGGTAGCGGTGGACCAGCATCGCCAGCAGCATGGTCGCCTCGTGCAGTGCGAACTGCCGCCCGATGCAGGCGCGTTCACCAGTGCCGAACGGCTTGAAGGCGTGCACCGGGCGGGCCGCCTCCGCCTCGGCGGTGAACCGGGAGGGGTCGAACAGCTCGGGGTTGTCACCCCAGACGGGCTGGCGGTGCAGCATCGGGGCGAGCACGGTTACGGCCTGTCCGGCGCGCAGCGGGATCCGGCCGCCCAGCAAGGTGTCGTGCAGGGCGTGCCGGCTGAAGGCGGCGGCTGTGGGCCACAGCCGCAGGGCCTCGTTGAGGACCTGGCGGGTGTAGGTCAGCCTGCCGATCTCGTCGTACGTCGGCTCGGGGTCGGCCCGGTCGCCCCACAGGGCGTCGGCCTCGCGCTGGACGAGCTGGAGCGCGGTGGGGTGCTTGGCGAGGTAGTACAGGGCGAAGGACATCGCGCCGGAGGTCGTCTCGTGGCCGGCGATCAGGAAGGTGATGACCTGGTTGCGGATGTTGGCGGTGTCCAGCAGGGCGCCGTCGGCCGGGTGCGCGGCGGTGAGCATGAGGCCGAGCAGGTCCTCGGCGCCGGTCTGGTCGGTGCCGGCGCGGGAGGCGATGACGTCGTCGACGACCTGGGCGAGGTAGGCGGAGTCGTCGCGGAAGGCGGCGTCGGCGGCCGAGCAGTCCTCGCCGGGGGTGCGGGCGAGCCGGGTCATGCTCCACTCCAGGCAGCGGACCATGGACTCGACGAAGGGGTGGGGTTCGTCCCGTCCGAAGGACCCGAAGTCGTAGCCGAATCCGGCGAGTCCGATGGTGTCGAGGGTCATCCGGGTCATGTCGTCGGGCACGTTGACGGGCTGCCCGTCGCGGGCGGCCCGGTCCCAGGACGCGATGAGCCGCTGGGCCACCTTGAGCATCACGGGGTGGTAGGTGCGCATCGAGCCGAGCGCGAAGGCGGGCATCAGGATGTCGTGCGCCTTGGCCCAGTTGGGCTCGTCGTTGTATGCGGTGAACAGGCCGTCGGCGGTGAACTCGCGGACGTTCTGCAGCGCGGGGCCGACATGCTTGGCGAACCGGGTCTCGTCGGCGAGGTCGGCCACCAGGTCCAGGTCGCCGACGAACAGCGTGTCGCGTCCGTGCAGCCGCCGCACGAGGGCCGGCCCGTGCTCGCGCATGAGGTCCATGACCTGCTGGATGGGTGTGCGGCCGGGTCCGGTGGCGGTGATGTCGACGAGGGGGACGCCGGGGAGGGGGGCCGCGGTGTGGGGGTGGAGGGCGGTGGGGGGCATGGCGCGACAACTGCCTTTCGCGGTACGGAAGTACTGCGATCAAGGTTGGTCGAGCGGATCCGGCCGTCCGCGCCACCGGACTACATGATCGTGTAGTCAAGAACGTGCCTGGGGGCTTGCGGAAGCCCTCAGGAGTGGTTCTCGTCCTCCGCCGCGGGACCGGGGGGCCGGGCGGTGGTGCCTCGCGGGATCAGACTGGTCGGCAGGACGAGGTGCCGCTCGTGGTCCGCCTCGGGGTCGTTGATCAGTCGCAGGACCAGCTCGCCGGCCACGCGGCCCATCTCGGAGGGCGACTGGGCCACCGTCGTCAGGTCGAACCACTCGGCCAGCGGCTGGTCGTCGAAGCCGAGGACGGACATCGCCTCGGGCACCTCGATCCTGGCCTTGCGCAGGGTCGTGATGAGGGTGGCGGCGAGCTCGTCCTGTTCGGCGAAGACCGCGGTGGGCGGCTCGCGCAGTCCCAGCAGCTGTCCGAGCGCTTCGGCGACGGCGCGCTTGTCCTCGGCGGGAGCGGCCACCACGAGCGAGTCGTCCACGCCAATGCCCGCCTCGGCGAGCGCCTGCCGGTAGCCGTTGAGCCGCGCGTGCGAGCTGAAGGAGAAGCCGGTGGCGCCCGGGCTCTGCATGAAGGCGATGCGGCGGTGGCCCAGGTTCAGCAGGTGCCGGGTGCCGCTCAGGGCGCCGGCCGCATCGTCGACGTACACGCTCGGGCGTCCCTCGGCGTGCTGGCTGACGTAGATGACCGGCATTCCGAGGTCGTCGAGCCGGGTGCTCTCCTCCTCGGTGAGGTCGAAGCAGTGCACGAGCAGAGCGTCGGCGTTGCGCCGGGCCGGCAACTGTTCGAAGAACGAGGCGCGTTCGGCCAGGTCGGGTATCACATAGAGGGCCATTTCCATGTCCGCGGCGCGCAGCAGCGGGCCCAGGCTGGACAGGGCCGAGCCCATGAACCACGACTTGAGGGTGGGCACGAGCACCGCCACCACGCCTGTCCTGCCGGTCACCAGGCTGGAGGCCTGCCGGGAGACGGCGAAGTTCAGCTCGCGTGCGGCCTGTTCGACGCGGGCGCGAACGTCCGGCGAGACGCTCGACAGTCCGCGCAGCGTGCGGGAGACGGTGGACGTGGAGACCCCGGCCCGTTCGGCGACATCGGCCATCGTGGGGTGCCGTTGAGCTGCTGGCATGGGCGGACGTTAGCACAAGCGTGCACGGGCCCGCCCGTCTGTGTGACAGCGCTGTCACGGCATTACTTGCGCGTAACGCATTGACGTGCCAGCCAGCTTGCTCCTAGCTTGCAAGCGTTGTCACGACGGGAACCAATTACCTGAACATATCTCACCTCTATGTTATCTGACCTGCATATTCTTATCTGCAATCGCTGCCCTTGGAGTGACTTTGAGGAACAGGAAGACCAGAGCGCTGCGGCGCTCCGGTGCGCTGTGCGCGGGGCTGGCCGCCGTTGCCGCGTGCGGCATCGGCGGCGGCTCCGTGTCGAGTACGGGGCGCGGCCCCATCACCTATGTCGCCGGCGCCGACAACACCGGGACCGTGCAGGCGGTGCTCGACCGCTGGAACAGGCTGCACCCGGGCGAGAAGGTCACCTTCGTCCAACTGCCCACCGATCCCGATGCCCAGCGGCAGCAGATGATCCAGAACGCGGCGACGCGGTCGGACGCCTTCACCGTGCTGTCCCTGGACGTCGTGTGGACCTCGGAGTTCGCGGCGCACCGCTGGGTGGACCGGCTGCCCGAGGACCGCTTCCCGCTGGGCAGGATGCTGAAGCCGATCGTCGCGACCGGCATGTACCGCGGCGGCCTGTACTCCGTCCCGGCCAGCTCCGACGGCGGCATGCTGTACTACCGCACCGATCTGCTCCAGCAGGCGGGCATCACTCGACCGCCGGTCACCTGGGCCGAGTTGAAGGCGGACTGCGCCAAGGTGCGCAGGCTGTCCGCGGCCAGGGGCATGTCCTGTTACGCGGGCCAGTTCCAGAAGTACGAGGGCCTGACGGTGAACTTCGCCGAGGCGGTGAACTCCGCGGGCGGGGTCGTCACCGACGCCCAGGGGCGCCCGCATCTCGACACCCCGCAGGCCAGGAAGGGCCTGGACTTCCTGGTCGGTTCCTTCCGGGACGGCACCATCCCCAAGGAGGCCTCCACCTACCAGGAGGAGGACGCCCGCCGCGCCTTCCAGTCCGGCAGGCTCGTCTTCGAGCGGCAGTGGCCGTACATGTATCCGCTGGCGAACAAGAAGGACGGCTCCAGCAGGGTCGCAGGCAAGTTCGCCGTCGCACCGCTGCCCGGTCTGAACGGGCCCGGCGCGTCCAGCCTGGGCGGCCACAACCTGGCGCTGTCCGCCTCGGCGCGGAACAGGGCCACGGCACTCGACTTCATGCGGTTCTTCACCAGCCAGGACACGCAGCGCTTCTCGCTGGCCTACGCGCCGGCGGCGCCCACGTACCAGGCCCTGTACCAGGATCCGCGCCTGGTGAAGAAGTATCCGTACCTGCCCGTCCTCAAGCAGTCGATCCTGCATGCGGTGCCGCGGCCGCGGGTCTTCGGCTACGGCGATGTCACCGCGGCCGTGCAGCGGGAGGCGTTCGCCGCGCTGACCGGGGTCAAGAGCAGCGCGAGCGCGCTCAGGGACCTGCAGAAGGACCTGCAGCAACAGGCGGCGGGGCAGTGAGGAGACACGACATGGTGACCACCCACAACCCGCCGGACAGCCTCGACCGGCCGGAAGCGAAGGCATCCGGCAGCAGGGCCCTTTGGGACCGCCACCGCAGAGCCACTTCCGGAGAGGGCGGGCTCGGCGCCCTGCTCGTCTCGCCGACGCTGCTGGTCCTGGCGGTCGCCGTGCTCTATCCGACGATCGTGGCGCTGAAGGACTCCTTCTACGGCACCCCGGGGCTCGACCCGAGGACGGGGTTCGTGCGCGAACACGACCCGTTCGTCGGCGCCGACAACTACACCGCGGTCTTCGGGGCGGCGGGCGACCGCTTCTGGAACGCCTTCTGGAACACGACCTTCCTGGCCGTCACCACGGTCGCCCTGGAGACCGTGCTCGGCATCGCGATGGCGCTGATCATGCACCGTGCGCTGCGCGGCCGGGCGGTCGTCCGCGCGTCCATCCTGGTGCCGTGGGCGATCCCCACCGCCGTCACGGGTCTGCTGTGGCGCTGGATCTTCAACAGCGACGGAGTGGCCAACGCCCTGATCGGCCGGCAGATCCTTTGGACCACCGAGGGGTTCCACGCCAAGGTCGCGGTCATCGTGGCCGACGTGTGGAAGACGGCTCCGTTCATCGGGCTGCTGGTGCTGGCCGGGCTCCAGGTGATCTCCAAGGAGGTGTACGAGGCGGCCCGGATGGACGGGGCGGGCGCACTGCGCCAGTTCTGGAGCATCACGCTGCCGCTGGTCAAGCCGGCACTGCTGGTGGCGGTGCTGTTCCGCACGCTCGACGCGCTGCGCATGTTCGACCTGCCGTACATCCTGATCGGCGCGCAGAAGTCGTCCGTGGAGACGCTGTCCATGCTCGCTCAGGACCAGGCCGCGAACGTGCGGTTCGGGCCGGCCGCCGCCTACGCGGTGATCCTCTTCGTCTACGTCTTCCTCATCGCGCTGGCGTTCGTGCGACTGCTGGGCGCCGACGTGGTGCCGCGCCGCCACAAGGAGGTGGCCGCATGAACTCCGCCGCCCTGCACCCGTTCCTGCGCAGAGCACTGCTCTGGCTCGGGGTCGCCTCGGTCGTCGCCTACTGTCTGGCACCCTTCTACTGGATGCTGGTCTCCAGTCTGCGCCGCACCTCGGACATCTTCGACAACTCCCTGTTCCCGGCGCGGATCTCGTTCGAGAACTACCGTGCCGTGCTCGACCCGTCCGAGAACTTCACCCGTGCCCTGTTCAACAGTCTGGTCGTGGCGGGCATCACGACCGTATGTGCACTGCTGCTGGCGACGTTCACGGCGTATGCGATGGCGCGGCTGGAGTTCCGCTTCAAACGGTTCGTGCTGACGCTGATCATCGCCACGGCGATGTTCCCGGTGGTGTCGATCGTGGTGCCGCTGCTGAAGATGTTCGTCGGCTTCGGCTGGATCAACACCTACCAGGCGATGATCGTGCCGAGTCTGTCCTTCACGCTGCCGCTCGCGGTGTGGAACCTGACGGCGTTCTTCCGGCAGATGCCCGACGAGCTGGAGCACGCGGCCATGATCGACGGCTGCACCCGCGCCCAGGCCTTCCGCCGCGTCATCGTTCCGCTCGCCGCGCCCGGCATCTTCACCACCGCGATCATCACCTTCATCGCCGCCTGGAACGAGTTCCTGATCGCGCTGTCGATGACGAACAAGCCGGACATCCAGACCGCGCCCGTCGCGATCTCCAAGTTCGCCGGGGCGACCCAGTTCGAGACGCCGTTCGGCAGCCAGATGGCCGCCGGAGTCCTGGTCACCGTTCCGCTCGTGGTGGTGGTGCTGCTGTTCCAGCGCCGGATCGTGGCCGGCCTCACGGCGGGCGCGGCGAAGTAGCCCCCTTTTCCCCACTGATGTACCCCCACCGATGTACGAGGAGTACGCACCCATATGTCCACCAGCACCGCATCTTGGTGGCGCGACGCCGTCATCTACCAGGTCTACGTCCGCAGTTTCGCCGACGGCAACGGCGACGGCGTCGGCGACATCGCGGGCATCCGCTCCCGGCTGCCGTATCTGAAGTCGCTCGGCGTGGACGCGATCTGGATCAACCCCTGGTACAAGTCACCGATGGCCGACCACGGTTACGACGTCGCCGACTTCCGTGAGATCGATCCGCTGTTCGGCACGGTCGCCGAGGCGGAGCAGCTCATCGACGAGGCACACCGGCACGGCATCCGCGTGATCCCCGACATCGTGCCCAACCACACCTCCGACCAGCACGCCTGGTTCCAGGCGGCGTTGGATGCGGGCCCCGGCAGCCCGGAGCGTGAGCGCTACGTCTTCCGGGCCGGCCGTGGGGCGGGCGGCGCCGAGCCGCCCAACGACTGGGTGTCCTGCTTCGGCGGCCCCGCCTGGACCCGGCTGCCCGACGGGGAGTGGTACCTGCACCTGTTCGCTCCCGAGCAGCCCGACCTCAACTGGCAGCACCCACAAGTGCGGGCGGAGTTCGAGTCGATCCTGCGGTTCTGGTTCAGCCGGGGCGTGGACGGCTTCCGTATCGACGTGGCGCACGGGCTGATCAAGCATCCCGAGCTGCCCGACCTGCCGCCCCGCCCGGAAGTGGCACCCGACGGCCCGCGACGGCATCTGGACCATCCGCACTGGGACCGGGACGAGGTGCACGACATCTACCGCGCCTGGCGCCGGGTGGCCGACGAGTTCCCCGGTGACCGCTCGTTCGTCGCCGAGGCATGGGCGGACACCCCGGAGCGGCTCGCCGCCTACGTCCGCCAGGACGGTCTGCACACGGCGTTCAACTTCGACTTCCTCATGGCGAGTTGGGACGCGAAGGACCTGCGGGCCGTCATCGACGACTCCCTCGCCATGCTCGGCGCGGTGGGCGCCCCGGCCACCTGGGTGCTGTCCAACCACGACGTGATGCGCCACCCCAGCCGCTACGGCCGCAAGGTGGTCCGGCGGTGGGTCGCCAACGAGCCCTACCGGCCCGAGGGCCCCGTGGATCTGGCCCTGGGCACCCGGCGGGCCCGCTCCGCAGCCCTGCTGATGCTCGCGCTGCCCGGCGGCGCCTACATCTACCAGGGCGAGGAGCTCGGGCTGCCGGAGGTCGAGGACCTGCCCGAGTCCGCCCTCCAGGACCCGGTGTGGGAGCGGTCCGGGCACACCGACCGCGGCCGCGACGGCTGCCGGGTGCCGATTCCGTGGTCGGGGCCCAGTGCCCCGTACGGCTTCAGCCCCAAGGGCACGACGGCCGACCCCTGGCTGCCGCAGCCGGACGGCTGGGCGGATCACAGCGTGGCCGCGCAGGACGGTGTGGAGGGCTCGATGCTGGAGCTGTACCGCGCGGCCCTGCGTCTGCGCCGCGACCACCCGGCCCTCGGCGACGGCGGCCTGAGCTGGCTCGACGCCCCGGCCGGCGTCCTCGCCTTCCGCCGCGAGCCCGGCTTCCTGTGCGTGGTGAACCTCTCGGCCGAGCCGTACCGGCTGCCCGAGCACACCTCGGTCCTGCTGGCGAGCGGCTCACTGGACGATGGCCTGCTGGGACCGGATCAGGCGGCCTGGCTCACCACATGATTGTGTAGTGCACGCAGTGCGTGGCGCCGTCGTGCAGGTGGCAGGAGGTCTTGGTGGAAGAGGGCCGTCGGGAGGCCGTGATGTGGCGCAATCGCGCCCTGACGCTCTTCGACCGGGTCTCCGTGCCCGTTGCGGTGTGCGACGCGCACGGCGCCGTCCTGCTGGCCAACCCGGCGATGGCGGCCGAGTGCGGTACGACTCCGGGGCGGCTGCGCGGCCGTGGTGTGCTGGAGCTGTTCCGGCCGCAGGAGGCCACGCAGGTGGAGCGGATCGCGCAGGCGCTGCGGCTGCGGCACCGCTCGCGGTATCAGGTGTCGGTGTGCTGGGAGGGGCCGGACGGCGGCGAGCGGTTCGGGGAGCTGACCGCCGACCCGGTCAGCGACACGGTGGAGGAGACGCCGGCCCTGCTGGTGATGCTGCGGGTGCGGGGCGAGCGCGAGCCGCCGGGTGCGGATCCCGTGCGGGTGGCGCCGGTGGAGGCCCGCATCCTGGCACTGCTCGCCGGGGGCGCCACCACCGCCAGGGCCGCCAAGGAGACCGGTCTCAGCACGGACGGCGTCACGTATCACCTGCGGCGGCTGTCGACGCGCTGGGGCGCGTCGAACCGTACCGAGCTGGTGGCGCGCGCCTATGCGCTCGGCGTCCTCACTCCCGGGGTGTGGCCGCCGGGCGCATAGGCGGTGCCCGCCCCTTCCGGCGCGCCGAAGCGGGCGAGGGTGTGCCAGATCATCTTCAGGTCCTGCAGTTTGTGGCGGCCGGTGCGGGCGGCGTCACCGATGATCCGCGGATTCACCTGGCCGTCCTGGGCGATCCTGGCTCCCAGCTCCATGTACTGCGCCCCGCGGTAGTCGGCGTGCTCCCGCAGCTCCTGCACGCTGAGACGGTAGCCGGGGTGCCACTCGACGGGGCAGGGCAGCAGGCGGGCGGCGGCCTCGACGGGCGTGCCGCGGTAGCCGGCGTCCAGGACGAGCGCCTCGATGTGCGCGGCGAGCAGTACGCCGCCGTGGATCTGGGCCTCGATGTAGTCGTTGAGGGCGTCCTGCTCGTCGGCCTCGGCGAGCGCGATCAGCGACATGCCGGCGGCCACCCCGAAGTCGGTCGGCTCGGCCGCGCTGTCGGGGTAGCAGAAGGTGGTGCGGGCGAGGGCGTCGGCGGTGAGCCGGAAGTGCGAGGAGCCGAACCGGGGGGCGGCGCCGACCACTTGGCGCCGGAAGTTCAGCGCGCCGTACACGGGCCGCTCGTGCGGGTCGGCGTCGTCGTAGGCGCCGCCGAAAATGCGGCTCTCCCAGCGCCAGCGGTCACCGCCGGGATGTGCGGTGAGCCCGCCGTTGCTGGTGCCGGTGACGAACTGCGAGTGGTAGGCGCCGTCCTGGGCCAGCGCCTGAAGGATGGGCAGCCCGCCGACGAGCCGGTCGGGGTGGAAGTTCAGCGTGATCCGCAGGTCGGGCCCGAGGGCCGGGCCCGTGGAGCGGGCGGCGACATGGCGCAGCGCCCGCCGCGCCCGCGGTGAGCCGACATTCGCGAAATCCACCCGTTCCCCTTCTCGAACCGGTCCAGAAGCACCCCGAGGAACCCCCTGAGACCCCCCTCATGAGATCACTCAGAGGTCGGCCACCGCCAGGACGATTTTGCCGCGGTTGCTGCGCCGCTCCAGCAACTCGTGGGCGGTGCGGGCCTGTTCGAGGGGTACGACGGTTTCGACGGGCACCCGGTACGCCCCGGAGGCGACCCGTTCGGCGAGCTCCCGCAGATCGTTGCGGGGGTCGTAGCCGTGGATCTGTAGGTTGGTGAGCTGGAAGCCGAGGACGGAGGCGTTCCTCGGGTAGAAGTCGCGGGTGTCGACGGTGCTCGGCTCCAGGGCGACGTTGGCGAGGGCCACGACCCGGCCGCCGTGGCCCACTTGGCGCAGACTGCGGGCGAACGCCGGGCCGCCGACGGTGTCGAGGACGACGTCGGCGCCGCGGCCGTCGGTCAGCCGCAGCACCTCTTCGACCTCCGCGTCGTCGGGATGGGCGGAGGTGTCGACGGTGACCTGGGCACCGAACTCCCCCGCCCAGGCCGCCTTTTCGGCCGAGCCGGCGAGCGCGATGACCCGGGCGCCCGCCTCCGCGGCGATCTGGACGGCCGCGCTGCCCACCCCGCTCGCGGCCGCCTTCACCACCACCGTGTCCTCCTTGGCGACCCGGGCGAGGTGCCGCAGGCAGTACCAGGCGGAGAGCCAGGCCACGGGCAGGGTGGCCGCCTCGGTAAGTCCCACGCCCTGCGGCAGGGCGGCGACCTGGGTGGCGGGCACCACCGCCAACTCTGCATAGAACCCTGGGGCGTTGACTCCGTCCAGGGCCATGACCCGCTGCCCGACCTCCAGACCGGTCACCCCCTCCCCCACCGCCGCGACGACGCCCGCCGCCTCCACACCCGGGATCAGAGGAGGGCGTCCGGCCCGGTGGTAGACACCCTTCCTGATCAGTGCGTCGGCGCGGTTCACGCCCGCCGCCGCAATCCGCACCAGCACCTCGCCGGGCCCCGCCACGGGGTCGGGCACCTCGACCGGCACCAGCACCTCGGGGCCGCCGAACTCATCGATCCGTACCGCACGCATACCGCACCCGCTTCCTGCCGCAGCCGCCCGCGCAACTGACACCGGTTGAAGTGGTGTCACCATCCAACACCATTTCAACCGGTGTCAAGGGGCTGCAGCCACAGGTGACACCTCATGAACCGGTGTACGCTGCCTCCTATGACCGGCACCTCCGCGCCGCCCGCCGACCCGGCGCTCGCGTTCCCGTTCATCGGCGGCCGCCCCTGCCTGAACTTCGTCGCGACGCTCGGCCGGCGGCACGCGTCCGCTCCCCTGGAACGGCTCCCGGACCCGGCCGCGCTGGCCCGCTGGTTCACGGAGGCGGAGCTGACCGCGGACGGCGAGCCGGTACGGGTCACCGCCCGGGACCTGACCGGCGCCCGCGACCTGCGGGAAGCCCTCTACCGCCTCGTGCGCACGTCGATGGCCGGGCAGGACCCGGAAACGGGCGACGTGGAGCTGATCAACGAGGCGGCGGCCCGCCCCGACCTCGCCCCGCAGCTGGGCCCCGTGCGCTGGACGGCCCGGCAGCCGGCCCGGGCCGCTCTGGCGACGGTCGCCCGCGATGCCGTCCTCCTGGTACGCAGCCCCTTGCTGGATCGGGTCAAGGAGTGCGAGAACCCGGACTGCTCACTGCTTTTCCTGGACGACTCCCAGGCACGGCGCCGCCGTTGGTGTTCCATGGACCGCTGCGGCAACCTCGCGAAGGTGGCCGGCTACCGCTCCCGGAGCCGGGGCGTCCCCACCCGGTGAAGGTGGTTCAGGACGCCGTGGGTGCGGGCGAGCGCGATGTCGTGGGTGCCGCGCGGGCAGCCGGGGCCGATCCGCAGGGGGGTGCGCTGACGGGGCTGGTCGGCTGCTCGGGTGGTGCGTGTGCGGGGCCTCGGTCTGGTGCGGGCCTCGCTGCTGGTGGATCTGCCCAGCGAGCAGATCCTCGACTTCGTCGTCAACCGGTTCTCGGTGTCACGAACCGGCTGATCGGGCCGCGTCTGCCGGCGGCCGCCTCGGGGGGCGCCGCGCCGGGCGCGTCAGGACGCCGCCGGCGACCAGTGCGGGTCACGGCCCAGGAAGGCGAGCAGCGCCTCAGCGCTGTCGTAGCCCGGCTCCAGCTCCCGCGCAGGCGCGAACACCTGGTACGCGTCCCGGAGACGATCGACGAGCCGATCCGCCGCCGGCCGGATACCCTCGGCGAGCTCACCGTTCAGCCGACGGTCCTGGCCCGTGGCCACCGCGATGTCCCATGCGTGCACCGCCGCGTCCATGGCGGCTGCCGCCGCGGCGAGCGGCACGGGCATGGGGCCCAGCGGAGTCGGCGCCTGTTCGGCGTCGGCGGGCAGTCCCGCGTAGGCGTCCGCCACCGCGCGCAGCACCTTGTCGAGCTCCGCAGCCGGATCTCCGTCGAGGGCGTCGGCCGGATGGAACGGGTCCGAGTCCGGGCGGCCGCCGGTGATCGCCAGACCATAGGCCTGCTGGTCGATCCGCGCATGGTTGAGGACCTGCCGTACCGTCCATTCGCTGCACGGCGTCGGCGCTGACCACGCCGATTCCGGCACTCCGGCGACCACCTCGGCGAGATAAGCGTGCGCCCGCGTGAGAACCTCGATGCCCTGGGTGTGCTCCACGATTGTCCCCCTCCTGTCACCCTTCGACCGACATGAACAATCTAGGCTGCCTTGCGGACAGTTACGGTCCTCAATGACACGGTCCTCCAGGACAGGTCCTCCGGGACAGGAAGGGGCACGGCCCGAGGATGCGAGTGGTACGTGAGTGGACGGCGTCTCTCGTGCGCTTTGTGAAGCGCCGCCGGGACCCGATGGTCGTACAGACCCTGCGGTCGGCTGCCGCGGCGACGATCGCGTACGTCGTCGCACTGCGCCTCAGCCCCGAGCCCGCGCCGCTCACCGCTCCGCTGACCGCACTGCTGGTCGTCCAGGTCACCCTGTACGCCACCATCACCAACGGCATCCGCCGGGTGAACTCGGTCGTGGCCGGTGTCCTCGTCGCGATCGCCTTCAGCCTTCTGGTGGGTCTGACGTGGTGGAGTCTGGCCCTGCTGATCGTGGCCTCACTGGCGGTGGGACGGCTGGTGCGGGTCGAGGAGTACGTGCCCGAGGTGGCGATCAGCGCGATGCTGGTGCTCGGCGTGACGACCCCCGGGGACACGGCCTGGGCTCGGGTGGTCGAGACACTGATCGGGGCGTTCGTCGGGTTCGGCTGCAATCTGCTGCTCGCGCCGCCCGTGTGGGTGGACGAGGCCGGCGAGTCGATCGAGGGTCTGGCCCGCCGGGTGCGGCAGCTGATGCTGCGCATGGGCGAGGAGGCCGCCGGCCGTACGCCCGTCGAGCGGGCGACGGAGCGGCTGTACGAGGCACGCAGGCTGGACCACGACATCGTCGAGGTCGACGCGGCCCTCCGGCAGGCCGAGGACAGCCTGCGGCTCAACCCCCGCGTGCGGGAGGGCCTGCTGCACCGGGTGGTGCTGCGCACGGGCCTGGACACGCTGGAGATCTGCACAGTGGTGCTCCGGGTGCTGGCGCGCACCCTCACCGACCTCGCCAAGGAACGCGATCCCGAGCCGCTGTTCGCGCCCGGGACGGGGGCCGCCGTGGAAGAGCTGCTGTCGGAGATCGCCGACGCCGTGGTCAGTTTCGCGGTACTGGTCACCAGCCACGTCAGTGTGAGCGCCGAGTCGGCGGAGTCTCGGCTGGCCGCGGAGCTGCGGCAGGCCGCGGCCAGCCCCGCCAAACTGGGCCCCCAGCGGGGCGCGGGGGGGCCCCACCAAGCCCCCCACAGGC
>NZ_JBFBBE010000014.1:18760-87050 GCF_040682555.1 Streptomyces sp. NPDC051172 | reverse complement strand
TGGGGGAGACGCCCGCGGCCTTGGTTTGTGTGGCGTAACGGCCCACCACCCCGGGCGGTGGCCGCGCCGGGGGGGGGGGGTGGGGGGGGGCGGCGGCGGTGCGGCCGGCCCCGCCCCCCCGCGACAAGCTGGCCCAGCTGCTGCTCGAGGAGGTCCAGCACGACGCCCGCAACTGGCAGCTGTACGGCGCCGTGCTGACCGAGGTCAATCGCATCCTCGACGAGATGGACACCGAGCACCGCTCGCGCCGCCTCTTCGAGGAGCTGGACCGCAACTCCCGCGAACAGCGCGAGCGGATGCCGCGGCTGACCAGGCTGCGGGAGAGCCTGCGCGATTCCGAGCGGCTGCGGGTTCCGGAGGTGCTGCGCAGGATCCCCGACGGCCCCGGGCGTCGTTCCGGGTGACGCACCACCGGAGCGGCCTACGCGTCCGGGGCCGGAAAGCAAAGGGGCGGCGGATGACGGACCAGGGCGTGCGGATCGACGGGAACACCCTGCGGTTGCCGGGCGGTGTGGCGGTGCGGTTCGTGCGCACCCTGCGGCTGCCGGAGACGGGCACCCACCCACTGCCGCCGGGACTGGGCGAGTTCCCGGTGCGCCGGGTCGCGGACTTCCCGGACACGGTGCCCGAGCAGTGGCGTGCGCGGGGCGGTGTGATGCTGCCGGTGTATCTGCGCGAGGCGATGTGGCTGAGCTTCGGGGGGACCGTGGAGCCGGCCGCGCTGCAGGTGGGGGTCGGCAAGGTGTGCGCTGTCTCGGGGAAGCCGTGGAGCGACCGGCTGTCCAGGAAACCGCAGAACTACCTGGTGCTGCCCCGCCAGCCCTGGCTGGACGGCATCAACTCCGGGAAGGGCACCGTTCGCCAGTTCGTGGCGGTGCCGCTGGGCCTGGGGGCGACCGTCGAGGGCCAGGTCACGGGCGAGGAGACCTGGGGCGGCGTCCAGCTGCAGTCCTTCCCGCTCCGCGAGGCCAAGCTCGCCGAGTGGCGCGAGGAGGAGCGGCGCCGCTCCGAGCTGCGGCGGACGAGCATGGCGGCCGGTGGCTACGGGGCGGCGCTGCCCATGGCGGCGGCCGCGCCGGGCGGCCCGGTGCCGGTGGCGGCTCCGGCGGGCGGTGCGCGTCCCGCCGCGGCCATGGGGCTCGGTGTCGGCGGTTCGATGCGGCAGGAGGTCTACCGGGACGACCGGCCGGTCGAGGACTGGGCCGAGCAACCCGCCGGCCCGGTGTTCGTGCACCTCGTGACGCCTCCGGAGTGGCGCCGCATCACCGGCGAGGCTCCCCCGCCGTCGCCCGTGAACCGTGCGGAGTACACCCGGGCCGGACTGCCCTGGTACGACTACTACGACCAGGACGCGGAGGATCTCTCCCCCACGGACACGCTGGAGGGCGTGAAGCCGGTCGGCGACTGGCTCGGCGAGGACCACGAACCCTGGCAGGATCCCGCGCCGCAGCAGGTCAAGCCGCTGAAGGACGCACCGGGCAAGCCGGTGGAGGACGGCGACTGGTAGAACCGCAGCATTGCACCCTACGCAACGCCCGTTGCCGTTCTTGCGCCCACCGGTCGGCACGGGTCATGGTGGCTTGTCGGCGAACGAGGCGAGCGACCACCTGAGGTGTGGACATGGGCAGTGGGACAGGAGCGGCGGGTGGCGGCTGGAGGAGGCGCCGCTTCGTCGGTGCGCTCGCCGGAGCGGCCGCGGTGACGGCACTGCCGGCTCCCGCGCCGCCCAAGGACTCGGCCGCCCACACCACCACGACCCGCGACCGGGCGGCGCCCGCCGCCGAACAGCCCTCCGCCGAGTCCACCGCCCGGCACCCGGCCGAAAAGCCCGCCGGCCCTCAGCCGCTCCACCTGGGCACCTACACCACGGTCGAGGGCGGCGGCACGGGCGTCGGACTCGCCACGTACGACCCCGGCTCCGGCCGCATCACCGGCACCGGAACCCTGACGGGCATCGTCAACCCGTCGTATCTTGCGCTGCACCCGGACCGCCGCACGCTGTACACGGTGAACGAGCACGACCACGGCGCCGTGACCGCCGTACGTCTCGCCGACCGCAAGATCCTTGGCGCACGCGCCACCGGCGGGGCGGGCCCCTGCCACCTCTCCGTGCACCCGGGCGGCAGCTGGCTGCTGAGCGCCAACTACACGTCGGGCAGCGTGTCCGTGCACCCGATCGACAAGTCGGGCGCACTGGGCGAGCGCACGGACGTGGTCACGCACTCGACTCCGTCCCCCGGGCCGGGCCAACAGGGCCCGCACGCCCACCAGTTCATCACCAGCCCCGACGGCGGCCATGTGCTCGCCGTCGACCTGGGCACGGACACCGTCTACACCTACCGCCTGGACGAGCGCCGGGGCACCCTCACCGAGGTCGCGCAGGCGCACACCCGGCCGGGCGCGGGTCCGCGCCACCTCACCTTCCATCCCGGCGGACGGCACGCCTATCTGGCCAACGAGGTCGACAACACGGTCGCGGTCTGCGCGTACGAGCCCGCCACCGGACGGCTGACGATCGGCGAGCCCCAGTCCACGGGCTCCGGCCCGGGCACCAATTACCCGGCACAGTTCGTGGTGACCGCGAACGGCTCCTACGCCTATCTCGCCAACCGCGGCGACAACAGCCTCGCGCGCTACGCCGTCGAGGCGGACGGCGCCCGGCTGCGACTGCTCGGCACGGTTCCGGTCTCGGGTGACTTCCCGCGCCAGATCGCCTTCTCGCCCGACGGGAGTCTGCTGTTCGCGGCGAACCAGAAGTCCGGCACGGTCAGTGTCTTCCACGTCGACGGCGAGAGCGGTGACCTGCGGCTCGCGGGCGAGCCGTTCGCCTCACCCGTCGCCGTCTGCGCGCTGCCGCTGTAGGGCGCGCGAGCAGGAGGCGGCACTGGCCTGCGCGAGCAGGACGTGCATGCGTTCCGTGAGCTCACCCACGTCGTCGGCGGGCGTATGGAAGGGCAGTCGTACGTCGCCGTGGGCGCGGTTGCGCTCGATGCGCAGCGTCAGTCCGTGCCGGTCGACGGCGACGGGCCGGACGCGGACCGCGCCGTGCAGACTGGCGCGGTCGACGAGCCGGGTGAGCCGCTCGACGGCGTCGGGGTGGCAGTCGGCGAGGTGGGTCAGCAGGTGCGCCTCGGCGAGGGCGAGCGGGTCGGGTTGCGCGGCAGCGAACTCGTCCAGGTCGACGACCACCGCGCCGGACGACTGCCGCAGCACGATCCGGGTCGGCCGGAACGCCAGGTGGCCGTCCTCGGGGAGGAAGTGCCCGGCGAGCCAGAGCCGGGCGCGGATGCGGTGGCGCACCGGGACGGGTGCGACGTCGGCGAACTCCAGCACCGCATGGGGTTCTCCGCGGGGCGCGCAGATCGCGGCCGCGAGCAGGGCGCTGTCCTCGGGCACGTGCAGCAGCACGCGGCCGTCCTCGTCCACGCCGTGCGCGCCGACGAACTCCTCGCGACCGCCGTCCGCGGTCACGGCGCAGGACCAGGCGGCGGCGAGTACCGACCGGGCCCGTTCGGCCGCGGCAGGCGCGGCCGTCCAGTTGGGGCTGTCACCCATCCCAAATCTCCTTAGGTAAGCCTTGCCTAACCTATCGAAGATCGGGGTGTACGCCAACCACGACGCCAGCCACGGGGTGGCTTGAGCGGTCGGCCTCAGGGGGCGATGACTCCCAGCAACGCCCGGGCGCACAGGTCGCGCACCTGCTGCCGGGTCAGTTCCGAACCCCGCAGCCACTCCAGGCAGACGGCCGTGGTGAAGGCCAGCCAGCCGCGGACGGCCAGCTTGAGGTCGGGGCGCTGCTGTGCGACCGGGCCGAGTTCGGGGTCGGCGGCGAGCGTCGCCAGGATCTGCCGCTCCTGTGCGGCCAGTGCCCGCTGGTAGACCCGGCGGATGGCCTGGTCCCCCGCCGCGTCGGCGCGATGGAAGGCGCGGAAGCCGTGCGCGTGGGTGTGGACGTACTCCAGGAAGATGTCGAGTCCGGCGGCGAGCTGCTCCCGCGCCGGGACTCCGGGCACGGCCGCCGTCATCTGCAGCATGCGTTCGCTCTGCCGCTCGACGACCGCGGCGAAGAAGTCCCGCTTGGTCGGGAAGTAGTGGTACAGCAGGCCGCGCGAGACACCGGCGATCTCGGCGACCTGTTCGATCCACACCTCGTCGTACGGACTCTCCGAGAACAGCCGCGCCCCCACTGCCAGCAACTGCTCCCGGCGCTCCTCGGTGCTGAGCCGGCGGCGCGTGCGCTCGCCCTGGTTGGCGGCCATGCCCGCACTTTACTTGACGCCGGTTCAACAGCGGGATCAGACTGGAGCCCGCTATTGAACCCACGTACAACAAACCCTCTGGACAGTTGTACAACAGCTCGACCTGCCGCTGATTCAAGGGAGAACGCGTCATGGCGGAGACGACGTCAGGGGCCCGGCCGGAGACACAGGCCACGCTTCCCAAGGGGTTCCGGGGCGCCGAACAGGGCTGGCCCGAGCTGCACCGCATCCCGCATCCCCCGAACCGACTCCCCCTGCTCGGCGATGTGCTCGGCGCCGACCGGCGCGCGCCCGTCCAGGACTCCATGCGCTACGCACGGCAGCTCGGGCCGATCTTCCGGCGCAAGGCGTTCGGCAAGGAGTTCGTGTTCGTGTGGGGCGCCGATCCTGCGGCCGACATGGCGGACGAGTCGCGCTTCGCCAAGCACGTCGGCCTCGGGGTCGCCAATCTGCGGCCGGTCGTCGGGGACGCGCTGTTCACGGCGTACAACCACGAGCCGAACTGGCAGCTGGCGCACGACGTCCTGGCCCCGGGCTTCAGCCGGGAGGCCATGGAGGGCTACCACCCGATGATGCTGGCGGTGGCCGGGCGGCTCACCGACCACTGGGACCGCGAGCTGACGGCGGGCCGGGCGGTGGACGTGCCCGGGGACATGACCAAGCTGACGCTGGAGACGATCGCTCGCACCGGATTCGGGCACGACTTCGGTTCCTTCGAGCGGCCCCGGCTGCATCCGTTCGTGACCGCGATGGTGGGCACACTCACGTATGCCCAGCGTCTGAACACGGTGCCCTCGCCGCTGGCGCCGTTCCTTCTGCGGGCTGCCTCGCGCCGCAACGAGGCCGACATCGCGTATCTCAACCGCACGGTCGACGACCTGGTCCGGGCCCGTCGCGCATCCGGCGAGGACGGCGACGGGGATCTGCTGGACCGGATGCTGGAGACCGCCCACCCCGAGACCGGGGAGCGGCTGTCCCCCGAGAACGTGCGCCGCCAGGTCATCACCTTCCTGGTGGCCGGCCACGAGACGACGTCGGGCGCGCTCTCCTTCGCCCTGCACTACCTCTCCCGGCACCCCGAGATCGCGGCCCGTGCCAGGGCCGAGGTGGACGCCGTCTGGGGCGATGCGGCGGTGCCCGGCTACGACCAGGTGGCCAAGCTGCGGTATGTGCGGCGGGTGCTGGACGAGGCGCTGCGGATGTGGCCGACGGCGCCGGCCTTCGCAAGGGAGGCCCGCGAGGACACGGTGCTCGCCGGGGACCATCCGATGCGGCGCGGGGCCTGGGCGCTGGTCCTCACCGCGATGCTGCACCGCGACCCGCAGGTGTGGGGCAGCGACGCCGAGCGGTTCGATCCGGACCGCTTCGACCCGAAGGCCGTACGGTCCCGGGCCCCGCACACCTTCAAGCCGTTCGGGACGGGGGCGCGGGCGTGCATCGGGCGGCAGTTCGCGCTGCACGAGGCCACGCTGGTGCTCGGTCTGCTGCTGCGCCGCTACGAGCTGCGGCCCGACCCGGACTACCGGCTGCGGGTGACCGAGCGGCTCACCCTGATGCCGCAGGGGCTGCGGCTGCACCTGGAGCGGCGCATTGTCACCGCCGGGGTTTCCCCGGCGGACGCCCTGGACGGGGCTCCGTCAGAGCTGCGCTGTCCAGTGCACGGGGCGGGTGACTGAGTCAGGCAGTCGGGTGCCGGCGTTGCCGCGGGCGGCGTTGAGCTGGGGCTGGGTGAGGAAGAAGGCGCCGGTCAGGTCGGCGTCGCTGAGATCGGCGTCGCGCAGGTCGGCGCCGATCATGTCCGCGCCGCGCAGGTCGGCTCCGGTCAGGTCGGCGGCTATGAGGTAGGCGCCGCGGAGGTTGGCACCGCGCAGGTCGGCGCCCTTGAGGCGGGCGCCCATCAGGTCGGCACCGCGGCGGTCCCCCTTGCGGCCGCGGGCGCCGGCACCGGCCCGCACCAGCTCGCTGGTCTTCAGCAGGAGCACGTTGACGTCCTGCCGGTGCGCGCCCACGTCCAACGCGCCCAGCTGCTCGGGGGTCTGGCGGGTGAGCTCCTCGGTCTTCTGCAGGGCGCGGCGCAGCTCGGCGTGGACAGGGCGCGCCGGGGGCAGGGCCAGGGCCTCGGTGAGGTACCAGAGCAGTTCGTGCAGCTGCCGTACGACCGGGAACACGTCGAACATGCGCCGGGCGTCCGCCCGTGAGGTCGTGCGCCAGTCCTGTCCGCCGAAGGTGGCCTGCGAGACCTGCTGGCCCGCGCCGAAGCAGTCGTAGACCGTGCAGCCGCTGAAGCCCTGCTGCCGCAGCCGGGCGTGGATGCCGCAGCGGTGGTCCTCCCGCAGGTTCCGGCAGGGCGTGCCGGCCTTCTTGTCGATCGCGAAGTCGGCGGAGGCGGCGAACGGCAGGGCGACACAGCAGAGGCCGAAGCAACGCTCGCAGTCGCCGCGCAGCTCGGCCCGGTCGGCTGTCTGATCTGGCATGACGCCAAGCCTATCGGGGTGCGCCGGGGCGCCGTCGGCAGCCGTACGTACAGTCGTCGTATGGCGCTTTCACGCGAAGAACGGGAAGGTTTCCTTGCTGAGCCGCAGGTGGCCGCGCTGGGTGTCGCCGCCGGTGACGACCGGGGGCCGTTGGTGGTGCCGATCTGGTACGCCTACGAGCGCGGCGGTCTGCCGTGGATCCTCACCGGCGCGGACTCCCGGAAGATGACCCTGATCAGAGCCGCGGGCCGCTTCAGTCTGATGGTCCAGCGCACGCAGCCGACGACCCGATACGTGTCCGTCGAAGGACCGGTCGCCGAGGTGGCCGAGGGAAGCGGCGCGCTCCACCGTGAGATGGCCGGGCGCTATCTGTCGGGGGCGGCACTCGACGAGTTCGTGGCTTTCGCCGGGGCCGAACTCGCCGATCACGTCGTGGTGCGTATGCGGCCGGAGCACTGGTTCGCCGCGGACCTGGGCACGACCGGATGACGAGCCGCTGCCGTCAGCCGGACAGCAGCGCCTGCTCCCACTGCTCCTGCCGCTCTTCGATGTACTCGGCATCCCCACGCCACGCCTCGCCGTGGCCTTCCGCCCAGAGTCTCGTCCACGGCTGGTTGCCCCGGTCCGCCTGATCCCTGAGGAAGTCGTGCATGGCTCGGGTACGGCGTCCCAGCATCGGTACGAGGGCGCGCCGTTCGGTCTCGTCGAGTCCGTAGGCGTCGGCGAAGAGGCGCAGACGGCCGGCGGCGTCGGGGCTTTGCCAGTCGGGATGAGCGGACAGGGGCACGAAGCCGCGGATGGCGTAGGCGACGTCCCAGAGGCGGGAGCCGGGGGCGGCCGTGTCCCAGTCGATGAAGGCCCACTCGTCGTCGCCACCGACCACGAGGTTCCACGGCGCCAGGTCCTGGTGGGCGATGATGTCGGCGCCCTCCGCGGGAACGAGCACCTGCCAGCGGGCGTCGGCCGGCGGCGTGAAGTCCTTCACGGCGTCGTGGAAGTCCCGGATCAGCCGGGCCACGCGAACCAGTCCCGCCGCCGGCTTCACCAGCGCGAACCTGTCGGGCCAGATCACACCGCCCGGTACGAAGGTCAATACCTCGCGCCCCTTGTCGTCGATCCCGAGGGGTCGCGGGGCCGCCCGGAAGCCGGCCTCGTACAGGTGCGTGAGCAGGGAGTGCACGGCGGGCGTCCAAGGCCCGGCGGGCCGGCGGACGGTATCGCCAATGCGGACGACACCGTCGCTGACGTTCCCGCCGGACAGCGGCTGTTCGTCCTCGTGCACTGAAACCTCTCCTCAACTCCCGTGGGGCGAGGGCTCGCCCGGTGATCAGCAACAGATGACTTGGTCGAAGACTATCTGGAGCACTGCCGGATGCCCGGCGTGGCGTGGACGGACATCGGGTCGGCCCTCGGGGCGACCCGGCAGGCCGTGCAGCAACTGCATTGCTCCTTGCGGAACACGGCTTCGGTGAGCGGCGGTCATGACCCCGCCCGCTTGCTCCGGTTCGGGGCCGGGTGACGTGCGGCGCCGGTGTTCTCGACCTTCTCGATGTTCTCGACCAGCTTCGCGATCTTCGCCTGTTTCGCCTTGATTCCGCGGGCTGTGAGCCGTAGGTGAGCCGACGACTCGGGCACGGTCGGTTCGAGCTCCTCCAAACGTCGCCGTTCGAGGGCGAGTTCGGTCTTGAGGCGTGCTGCCCGGTCGGGTGGGGCGGGCGGGGTCCGGCCGTTGAAGGTCACGTTGTACTTGGGGCGTTCGGTCCAGACGGCCTCGCGTTCGGCTGCCTCCGGGTCGTCCGGGTACCCGATCCGTATCCCGACGACCTGCGGCGCCCATGGCTGCTCCCGCAGGTGCGTGCGCACTCGGGTGAGCGGGGAGATCGAGATGCCGACGTACAGCAGGCCTTCCAGACCGTACAGCCGGTACAGCGCTGTGCGGCCCGCGGTGTGCAGACTGCCCTCCCCGTCGAACAGGCCACGCAGGAACTGCGAATCGACGTCGGCCATGACGCGGCCCCTTCTGCTCGACGGGCACCGTTTGTCCATGTCCCACGCTGCCATGCGGGTGTGACAGAGGCTCTGTTGCGGACCCCACCGAAGTCGGCGTGCGGAAACCGAACCTCACCGATGAGTTTCCGGCGCTGTGGGGGTCTCCTCATTCAACGGAAAACAAGCTCGGCTATCACAGATACGAGCCCACTTAAGGCGGGAGCCAGACGAACCGAGGAGAGAGACCATGTGCAGTCACCGACCACCGTGCCCCACCGTAGACAACCCGGATCACCACAGCGCCGTGACCGTGTCGGCCCATCCCGAACAGGGCTGGAGCCTGCTGTGCAACGGGACGATCGTGTTTGACGACACCGGTGAACTGCTGCCGGACGGGCGGGTCGTGAACCCGCAGCGCATCCCGCGTCCGCTGGCCGTGGCCGCCTGATTCTCAGTCGAGTGATCGTTCCTGCGCTGACAGACCGTCTTGTCGAAACCTGCGCTTCGTCTTCTGTGGCGAGAGGGATGTGTCAGAGTCTGCGCATGCTCGAGATCGTGGTGAAGACCGAGAACCAGGAGCGGTACGTCCGCGTGTCCGCCGCTGAGCTGGCCGGGCTGGTCCGGAGAATCGGTGGTGCCGGTGACCGCTTCCTGGTGATCCAACGGATACCCGACCTGCCTGACGTCTTCGCCCAGGTCTGGCACGAGACCGGTGCCGACTACACGCTGGAACACCGAGACGGCGCCGCCGACCGGCACGTCCAGGCGCTGGTTGACGCGCCCGAAGCCGTGATCACGGCGATTACCGGCTGGGCCCGCCAGGAGACCGGCTGGGACGGTGGTCCGGCTTGGTCGCTGCTGGACATGGGCCCCACCCGCGCAGTGCCGCCGCTCGACCTCGCCGAAAGCGAGCGCATGGAGTTGGAGAAGCACGTCCGAGAGGTGCTGGTCGGCGGGTACGCCTCCCGCGCCGAACTGGCCGAGATCGCTGAGGAGTACCTGGTCACCGAGGACCGTCGGCCGGTTTCGCGCGAGCAATCGGAGGCGCTGGCCGACCGGTTGTGGCTGGAGCGGGTCGCGGAGCAAGCTGCATGGCAGGGCGAGACCGACCCTGAGCGACTCACCCGCGCGTTCACCGCCCTGCAGGAGGCGGGGATCACTGCCCGCGAGAACTTCACCTGTTGCCGCAGTTGCGGCCAGTCCGAGATCGGCGGCGAAGGCCGGCCCGACGCCCGTGGTTTCGTCTACTTCCACACCCAGTGCACGGACTCCGCCGCCGCGGGCCACGGACTGATGCTCCTCTACGGCGGCTTCGACGACTCGTCCGAGACCACTGCGGGAATCGGCCGCGAGGTCGTGGTTGCCCTCGAAGCAGTCGGCCTCCACACCGAGTGGGACGGCGACCCCGGCCGGGCCATCACCGTCACCCCTTTGGACTGGCGCCGCCGCCTGGTCGGTTAGGGCCCGGCCCTTCCTCCCACAGCACCGATCAACGTGCGGGCCCACGCCCCACTTGGCGTGGAGTGCGGGCCCGCATGCCTGGTCCGGCCGACCGGTTCCACCGGGCGCCGGCCGTCCTCTCCGTCGTGTTGGGGGTGCTCAGCGAAGGCGTACCGGGAGGGAGCGGTGACCGTTGGAGATGAAGGAATCCACCGGCTCCAACTCGTCCTGCGGCACCGCGAGTTGCAGATCCGGGAAACGCTCGAAGAGCGCCGGCAGCGCGAGCCGCGCCTCCAGCCGCCCCAGCGGGGCACCCAGGCAGAAGTGCACGCCGTGGCCGAAGGCCAGGTGCTCCTTGTCGAAGCGGGTGACATCGAAGCGGTCCGCGTCGAGGCCGTACTTGCCGGGGTGGCGTCCGGCTGCGGCGTACGCGGCCAGGATGGCCTCGCCCTTGCCGATCACGACTCCTTCGGGACCGCCGAACTCGTTCATCGCCAGATCCTCCACGGCGTATCGCAGCGGCAGGCTGGCGACCGGCGCTTCGACACGCAGCGTCTCCTCGATCACGTCGTCCCAGGAGGCGTGGCCGCTGCGGACGAGGGCGAGTTGGTCGGGGTGGGTGAGCAGTGCGTGAATGGCGTTGTCGATGAGGTTGACCGTGGTTTCGTGGCCAGCGCTGACCATGAGCACCAGGGTGTCGAGGAGTTCCTGCTCGCTGAGGCGGCTGCCGCCCTCGTCGTGCCGCGACGCGATGAGGGCGGACGTCAGGTCGTCGCCGGGTGACTCCCTTTTGGCAGCGACGAGTTCGGCGAGCGCCGCGTAGAACCGCGTGTAGATGTCGGTGACCTCCTCCGGTGTGGCGGAGGTGTGGAAGATGCCGTCCACGACGGCCCGTAGCTCTGCGCCCTGGTCCTCGGGCAGGCCGAACAGTTCGCTGATGACCTGGATCGGCAACGGGTAGCAGAACCCGTCGCGCAGATCGACGACCCGCCCGTCCTGTCCGGCCTGCTCGACCCGGTCCAGCAGGTTCTTGGTGATCTCTTCGACACGAGGCCGGAGCGCGGCGGTGCGGCGTGCGGTGAACGCCTTGGAGACCAGGGCCCGCAGGCGTTTGTGCTCGCCGCCGTACGCGGTGAACATGTTCTGCACCGCGACCCACGTGAACAGCGGCCATTCCGGGGCGATTTCGCCGTTGATCCAGCGGGTCCAGTGGCGGCGCGGGTCCTTGGAGACGCGCGGGTCGGTCAGCAGGCGCCTGAGCAGATCGGGGGAGCTGACGGCCCATGCCGCGACCCCGTCGGGGAGTTCGACCAAGGTCACCGGTCCGCGATCGCGGATACGGGCGGCTTCGCCGTGAATGTCGCGACCGGTCGGGTCGATCACTAAGGGGTCGGGATGTTCCATCGCAGCCTCACAGAATCTCGAACGCCGATACGAAGCGTTACGCTACTTCGCCGTAGCGTCGCCGGGCGAGAGCGCCGTGGTGGATGCAACCCGCGTTCGGTGAAGCCGAACACACCGGTCGTCCGGGAGGCGCCGAAGCCGATGAGGGCTCCGAGCGCGACACCGGCGGCCGACTCCCGCAGGGCCAACCGGCATCCCGGTCGGTGGACTGACCAGCAGCAGAGCGGCGAGGGCCACGGAGGCGGCGGCCGGCCGCACACCGATGCGCGTGGCCGCCCCGATGGTCGTACGGGCGATGGTCACGCTGGGCAGGCTTCTGCCTCCCGGCGCTCCTGGTAGAGCGCGGCCGGCCGGCGGGCGGGTCGTGGACCCGAAGCGCATCTGCGTCCGCGGGCCGTGACCGCCTGACTTTCAGTCGAACGCGCCGAGGTCCAGGCGGGCGAGCCGTTCCGGGTCGGCCAGGATGTGCAGGGCCACGATCCGGCCGTCGGCGACGGTGACGCCCATCACCGACAGCGGCCGTCCCTCGGGCGCGTTGATGACACCGATCTCCCCGTTGACCAGCACCACCCGCGCGAACTGCGCGAACTGCCGGAACAGCAGCGCCTGTTCGGCCACCGGCTTCGCGCCGCGCACCGTCTTGGACGCGGCGGCGCCTCCGACCAGCGCACCGGAGTCGGCCCGCAGCACCACGTCGGGATGCAGGACAGCGACCAGCGCCTCGAAGTCACCGGCTCGGGCGGCCGCCATGAAGGCTTCGACGACCTGCCGCTGTCTGCCGAGGTCGGGCTCCGAGGACGGTGTGGCACCGCGGACGCGGCGCCGGGCCCGGCTGGCCAGCTGTCTCGTCGCCGCGGAACTGCGCTCCACGATCGGCGCAATGTCGTCGAACGGCACGGCGAACATGTCGTGCAGCACGAACGCCAGCCGCTCGGCGGGTTCCAGGGTCTCCAGGACCACCAGCAGTGCCAGCCCCACCGAGTCGGCCTGCAGGACCTCCTGCTCGGGGTCTATCTGCGCCAGGGGCCTGATCACGGGATCGGGCACGAACGTCTCGTCGATGGGATCCTCGCGACGCGAGGCCCGGGAGCGCAGCATGTCGAGACAGACCCGTCCGGCCACGGTGGTCAGCCAGCCGCCCAGGTTCTGGATGGCGTCCACGTCGGAGCGGCTCAGCTTCAGCCAGCTCTCCTGGACGGCGTCCTCCGCCTCGGCGACCGAACCGAGCATGCGGTAGGCGACCGCCTTCAGCTGACCCCGGTGTTCCTCGAACCGGTCGGCCAGTGCGTCCGTGCCGTTCATGTGCTCCCCCTGTGCGTCGTGAACGTGCGGGTGATCTATCGGTTGAAGACCTCGAAAGCGACCGAGGGCCGGCCCCCGAACCGCTCCCCCGTCGCCGTGGCGTTCGCGGTCAGGAATCCGCGGGCGTACGTCTCCGGGTCCTCGTCGGTCAACACCTCGATGTAGCTGCGGTGTTCGAGCAGTGAGTGCACCGCGCGCTCCAGTCCGGCCGAGGCGTCCGCCGCGTGCGTGGGCGAGGCGGAGCCTGCGACGGCGACCCAGCGGACGCCGTTCCAGGGCTCCAGACCCTCTTCGACGAGTTCGGGGAAGATCCACCGGTTGCCGGCGTCGCCCGTCGCGTCGAGCACGGCGCGGCCGACGGCCACGTGGTCCGGAGTGTTCCAGGCGCCCCCGCCCCAGGTGTCGCGGTGGTTCATGGTGATCACCAGCTCGGGTCGGTGGCGGCGGATCGCGGCGGCGACGTCACGGCGCAGAGCGGTGCCGTACTCGATCACGCCGTCCTGGTGGTCGAGGAACTCCACCTGCGTCACCCCCACCACCGCCGCGCTCGCCCACTGCTCCCGCTCGCGCAGCGGACCGCACTTCGCGGGCTCAAGGGTGTCGATACCCGCCTCACCGCGCGAGGCCAGTACGTAGACGACCTCGCGGCCCTCGTCGGTCCAGGCGGCGACGGCCGCCGAGCACCCGTACTCGAGGTCGTCCGGGTGCGCGACGACGGCGAGGGCGCGCTGCCAGTCGGCGGGCATGGGCCGCAACTCGGTGATCTTCGGCTCGGTCATGGTCGAAGACTAGTGCGTGACGCCGACATCACTCCCGGTGAAATCTCATGCCTCGTCGCGCGTCAGCGCCAGCAGCCGGTCCAGCACCCGCGGCCCTCCGGCCCGTACGCCGTCGTGCTCGAACTCGTCGGTCACCCAGGTCCGCAGGCCGCGGATGGTGCGTGCCGTCTCAAGAGCGTGCGCCGTGTCGACGTACATGTCGTCGTGGTAGATCGCCGCCGCGACCGGGACCTCGTTGGCGGCGAGGCGGGCGGGGTCGTAGAGGGGTGGCCAGTCGGTGCGGGCGGCGAGGAGGTCGGCGGTCTCGCGCAGGGGGCGCAGCGCCGGGTCGCAGTCGAACATCCACGGGTGGACGGACTCGCCGGTGAACAGGAGCGGGCCGTCGCCCGCGAGGGTCTTCGCGGCGTCGAACTGCGGGAACTCGGCGCGGACGCGTTCGGCGGACCACGCGGTGGGGCGTTCGTCCTGGCCGTAGATCGCCTCGTGGACGAGGGCGTAGAGGGGGTGGCTCGCGTAGGAGAGGAGGCCTTGGGTCTGTTCCTGGAATGCGTCGGAGAGGGCCTGGCCGTGCGGGGTGCGGACGAAGGCGTGTTCCAGGAGGTAGTGCAGGCGGTGGCTGCCCTCACTGCTGCCGAGGACGATACCGAGGGACTGGAAGGCCTCGGCGGTGAGGCGGTAGCCGCCCGCGAGGGTGACCTCGTGGGTGAGGAGGTGGTCGGCGATACGACGGGCCCGCTCGACGTCCTGCGGGTAGCGGGCGTAGTGGGCGGCGACCTTGCGTTCGATGCGGGGGTAGGCGGCGCGGTAGACGTCGTCGGCGTGCGCGTCGAGGGAGGGCAGGCCGCCGGTGATCACGGCGGCGGTCAGGCCTTCGGGGGCGCTGGAGAGGTAGTTCACGGTGCAGAAGCCGCCGAAGCTCTGGCCGAGGACCGTCCAGCGGGCGCCGCCGGTGACCTGGGCGCGGATCGCCTCGCAGTCGCGGACGATCGCGTCGGCCCGGAAGTGCGCGAGGTAGTCGGCCTGTCGGGCGGGGCCGCCGCGCAGCGGAAGGGTCTGGCGGTTGGCGGGTGTGGAGTGGCCGGTGCCGCGCTGGTCGAGGAGGAGGACGCGGTACTCCTTGAGGGCGCGGCCAAGCCAGGACTGTCTGCCCACGAAGCGGTTCGCGCCGAAGCCGGGGCCGCCCTGGAGGTACACGAGCCAGGGCAGGTTCTGCTGGGTCTTGTCGCTCGCGACGACTTCACGGGCGTAGAGCTCGATCGTCTCCCCCGCCGGCTCGTCGTGGTCGAGGGGAACGGTGAAGTGGCGGTCGGTGAGGACGACGCCGGGCTGGCGGTAGGTGGCGGTCAACGGGTCTCCAGGGACGGACGGGTGTCGGGCCGCGTCCCACTTCACCACATGTTCGGCCGGCGGCGGACCCCCGGGATCATGAAAACTTACTGACCGGGCGATCAGCGGGCGGACAGGCTTGAGCGTCGTACGACGAGCTCCGGCTGGAGTACGACACGCCGGTGCTCGTGCCGCCTTGCCGCGGTCTCCGCCTCCGTCTCCTCCAGCAGCAGCTCGGCGGCCAGGGCGCCCATGGTGACGGCGGGCTGGCGTACCGAGGTGAGCGGGACGGCCGCGGCAGCGGCGAACTCGATGTCGTCGTAGCCGACGATGGCGAGGTCGTCGGGGACCGTTATGCCGGCTGCGTACATGGCCTGCAGGACGCCGAGGGCGAGGAGGTCGTTGGCGCAGAAGACGGCGGTGGGGCGGTCGGCGAGGCCGAGCAGGCGGGCACCGGCGTCCCGTCCGGCGGCCACGTCCAGCCGTTCGGTGGGCAGTTCGCGCAGGCGGTCCGGTGCCAGGCCGGCCTCGGCGAGGGCGTTCAGGGCGCCCGTGCGGCGGTCGCGGACCTGGTTGAGGCCGGGCGGACCGCTGACGTAGGCGATGGTGCGGTGCCCGGCGTCGACGAGGTGGCGCACGGCCAGGGCGCCGCCCGCCACGTCGTCGACGGAGACGGAGCACTCGGTGGTGCCCTCGGCGACCCGGTCGACGAGGACGAAGGGGATGTTGTGCCGCCGGAACGTCTCGATGTTGCGGCCGGTCGCGTCGGCGGGGGTCAGCAGCACGCCGCGCACCCGCTGCTCGGCGAAGAGGGAGAGGTACTCGGCCTCCTCGCCCGCGCTCTGGGCGCTGTTGCAGACCATGACGCCGAGCCCGGCGTCGCGTGCGGCACGCTCGGCGCCGCGCGCGACGTCCACGAAGAACGGGTTGCCCATGTCCAGGACCAGCAGCCCCATGATCCGGCTGCGGCCCGCGCGCAGCTGGCGCGCGGACTCGCTGCGGACGTAGCCGAGCCGGTCGATCGCGGACAGCACCCGGGCCCGGGTCTCCGTGGCGACCGTGTCCGGACGGTTGATCACGTTCGACACCGTGCCGACGGAGACTCCGGCGGCGCGGGCGACGTCCTTGATACCCACCGACTGGCTCATCGGGCAGGGACCTCCAGGGGACGTGATTCGGCCGGAATGCCTTCACATTACCGTCATCGTCCGACGCATCCGGCCCGGTCACGCGGGCAGTGCGAAGTCGACGACGTGGAGTGCCGAGGGCGTCGTACCGCTCGACCTCTCCTGGTACATGAACGACAGGACGTTGTCCGCCTCGACCCGCAGCTCGTCGATCACGACCTCGCCGAAGGCGTTCAGTTCGCTGCCGTCGTACAGCAGCGTCCAGTCCGTGTGTCCGGAGGCCTTCGAGGCGCCGGCGATCCGGCCGAAGGGGAAGATCGCGTAGGCGTTGTCGTACTTGTCCAGGATCAGCTTGGTGCGCTGGCTGGAGCCCAGCGCGACGGGGATCTCGGTCTTCTGCCAGGTGCCGGAGGGGTTCTTGCGGAGGTGGAAGGCGCGGCCGCCCGCGGTGCGGTCGGCGACGTAGTCGGTGGTGCACTGGCCGAAGCGGCCGGGGACGTAGCTGATGATGGCGTGCGGGAGGCCGGAGGAGTCGGTGAACTGGCTTTCCTGGTTCATCAGCGAGTGGTCGGGACCGAGCGAGTCGACGACCAGTCCGGTGTCGGTGACGGCCACCGTGTCGGAGCTGCCGGTCGTCGCCACGAGCGCGCCGACGTCGTTGCGCCAGGTGCGGCCGCGGTCGGTGGAGTAGACGTAACCGGTGTCGTGGTTGGTGATGCCGCCGCTGTTGCACATCACGGCGGCGTTCTGCTCGCGCCAGGTGAAGAAGGAGTGCAGGCGGCCGCCCGCGTCGTAGTCGATGCCGTGCAGATACATGTTGCGGGCGGTCGAGGAGCCGTGCGAGCTGGTGTACGTGCCGGTGGAGCTGGACCACTCCCCCAGTGCCGTCCACGTCGAACCGTCGTACTCGGCAAGGGCGTTGCGGCCGTTGCCGGAGATCCCGACCCGGTAGCTGAGCTGCAGCTTGCCCTCGGGGGTCGAGATGAACTGGGGGTAGGTGAACCGGGAGGTGAGCGCGAGGCCGTCGAGTGAGGTCTGCACCGCGCCGAAGACGGACGAGGTCCAGGCCGTGGTCGCCGGGTTGTCGAGGAGTCCGGCGACGGACTTCACGTAGAAGTAGCCGTCGCTGTGGGAGTCCATGTTGAGGTGCAGGCGGCCGTCGGCCTTGGAGACGCCCATGGAGATGACGTTGTGGGAGTCGCTGGTCTTGAGGACGTGGGACAGCGTCACGGTCGACCAGCTGCTCCCGTCGAGCACGCGACGGCCGATCACGGCGTTGCCGGTGGAGGTGTACCAGGCGGCGTACTGGTGGCCCTTGTAGGTGAGCAGGCCGCACTTCTGGAACGAGTTGTTGTTGACCAGTCCGTCGTAGGAGACGAAGAAGACGGCCTGACCGTCGAGTTGGGTGGTGCTCTTCTTGCTGACGGAGGGGCCGGGATCGGCGGCCCGTGCGACGCCCGGCGATGCCACGGCCGTCAGCATGGCGGTCGCGAGCACGGTACGTCTTCTCATGAGCGGCTCCAGCAGGGGGGCGAGGGGACGTCAGGCGAGGTGGAAAACTTCGGTGAGCGGTTTCATTACCTCGTCGGGCCGGGCGCCGTCCAGCGACTCGAAGAGCGTCGCCATCTCGGCCTGCCAGCGGGAGTTGACCTCGGTGGCCTCCATGCCGGCGATCGCGGCGGCGAAGTCCTCGGTCTCCAGGTAGCCGACGAGCAGGCCGTCGTCGCGCAGGAAGAGGGAGTAGTTGTGCCAGCCGGTGGCGAAGAGCGCTTCGAGCATCTCCGGCCACACGGCGGCATGGCGTTCGCGGTACTCGGCGAGCCGGTCCTCGCGGACCTTGAGGAGGAAACAGACGCGCTGCATGAAGTACCAGCTCCCGCAGGGGTGGAAGGGGCTCAGAAGTTGAACTGGTCGATGTTCTCGGCGTTGAACACGGTCGGCTTTCCCAAGGTGATCACGCCGTCCTTGCCGATGGTGTAGGTGGTGTTGCCGGCCTTGAAGGTCTCGCCCTCCTTCCCGGTGATCTGACCGGAGGCCAGCGCGACGGCGGTGCGGGCGGCCAGGTCGCCGAGCTTGGACGGGTCCCACAGCTCGAAGCCCTCGACGGTGCCGTTCTTGACGTACTTGCGCATGTCGTTCGGGGTGCCGAGGCCGGTCAGCTTGACCTTGCCCTTGTACTTGGAGCCGGACAGATACTGGGCGGCCGCCTTGATGCCCACCGTGGTCGGGGAGATGATCCCCTTCAGGTTCGGATACTGCTGGAGCAGGCCCTGGGTCTGCTGGAAGGACTGCTGGGCGTCGTCGTTTCCGTAGGCGACCTTGACCAGCTTGATGTTCTTGTACTTCGGGTCCGCCAGCTCCTTCTTCATGAAGTCGATCCACACGTTCTGGTTCGTCGCGGTCTGGGCGGCGGACAGGATCGCGATCTCGCCCTTGTAGCCGATCTGCTGGGCGAGCAGCTGCACCTCGGTACGGCCCAGGTCCTCGGCGGAGGCCTGCGAGACGAAGGCGTTGCGGCAGTCGGGCTTGGTGTCGGAGTCGTAGGTGACGACCTTGATGTTGTTCCTCATGGCCTGCTTGAGCGCGGTGCACAGGGCGCCCGGGTCCTGCGCGGACACGGCCATCGCGTTGACCTGCTGCTGGGTGAGCGTGTTGACGTAGGAGACCTGGCCGGCGGTGTCGGTGGCGCTGGAGGGGCCGACCTCCTTGTACTTGCTGCCCAGCTCGGTCAGCGCCTGCTCGCCGCCCTTGTCAGCGGAGGTGAAGTAGGGGTTGTTGACCTGCTTGGGCAGGAAGCCGACGGTCAGGCCCTTCTTGAGGGCGGCGCCCGGGTCGGCCTTGGCGGTCGAGGTGGCCGCCGTGTCGTCACTCTTGGAGTTGTTCTTGGTGGTGCCACCACAAGCGGTGAGGGCAAGGGCGAAAGAGGTGCCGGCGGCGAGCGCCGCACAGGCACGGCGGAGGGATGACTTGCGCATGGTGAAGGTCCTTTACGAGGGAGAGCTGACTTACGACGTCGGAGTCGAGGCGGCGGCTCTGCGTCCTGCCCTCGCGACGGAGATCTGGCGTGCGACTCGGGGGCCGAGCACGGAGATGACGAGCAGAACGCCGGTGACGACGATCTGCGACTGCGCCGAGACATTGAGCAGACTCATCACGTTCTGCAGCGCCCCGAGCAGAAACACCCCCGCGATCGCACCGCCGATCGTGCCCTTGCCGCCGTCGAAGTCGATGCCGCCGAGCAACACCGCGGCGACGACGGAGAGTTCGAGACCGGTGGCGTTGTCGTAGCGGGCGCTGGCGTAGTGCAGCGCCCAGAAGATCCCGGTGAGGGAGGCCATCAGCCCCGTCACCGTGAAAAGGATCAGCTTGTGCCGCTTGACGCGGATGCCGGCGAACCGCGCCGCCTCCTCGTTCGCGCCGATCGCGAACAGGGAGCGTCCGAACGGGGTGGCGTGCAGGACGACCATCGCGACGGCGACCAGTACCAGGAAGGGCAGGAGGGTCTGCGGGATGAAGGTGTTCCCGATGCGTCCGGCCGCGAAGTCCAGGTACTGGGTGGGGAAGTCGGTCACCGCGTCGGAGCCGAGCACGATCTGTGCGATGCCACGGTAGGCGGCCAGGGTACCGATGGTGACGGCGAGGGAGGGCAGCCCGAGCCGGGTGACGAGGAGGCCGTTGACGAGCCCGCAGACCACGCCCAGCAGCAGGCACAGCGGGATGATCGTCTCGATGGCCATTCCGTCGTTCCACAGCTTGCCCATAACGGCGCCGGAGAGGCCGGCCGTCGAGGCGACGGACAGGTCTATCTCGCCGGAGACGACCAGCAACGTCATGGGCAGGGCGATCAGGGCGATCGGCAGGGTGTTGCCGATCAGGAACGACAGGTTCAGGGCGTTGCCGAACCCGTCGACCGTGCCGAACGACACCAGCAGCAGGACGACCAGGAGCGCGCCGACGACCGTGTCCCAGCGGACCGCGCGCGTCAGTGACTCAGGCATGGCGGGCGTTCCTCTTCTTCAGGGCGGAGGCCACGCGCAGCGCGACGACCCGGTCGACCGCGATGGCGAGGATGAGCAGGATGCCGTTGATGGCGAGCACCCACACGGAGCTGACGCCGAGGGCGGGCAGCACGCTGTTGACGGAGGTCAGCAGCAGGGCTCCCAGCGCGGCCCCGTAGACACTGCCGGAGCCGCCGGTGAAGACGACGCCGCCGACCACGACCGCGCTGACGACGGTGAGTTCGTAGCCGTTGCCCGTCCCGGAGTCGACGTTGCCGAACCGGGCCAGGTACATGGCGCCCGCAAGGCCGGCGAGGCCGCCGCAGAAGGTGTACGCGGCCAGGATCCGCTTGCGGACCGGGATACCGGCGAGCCGGGCGGCCTCCGGGTTGGAGCCGAGGGCGTACAGCTCGCGCCCGCTTCCGAAGTGCTTGAGGTAGTACGCCGTCGCCACCAGTACCGCCAGGGCGATCAGCGCCAGCCACGGCACGGCGGAGAGACCGCCCGAACCGAAGTCCACAAAGCCGCCCGGAAGATCGGCCGCCGTGATCTGACGGGAGCCGACCCAGATGGAGTCGACACCGCGGATGATGTAGAGCGTGCCGAGGGTGACGACGAGGGCGGGCACCTGGCCGAGGCTGACGAGCAGGCCGTTGAGCAGGCCGAAGCCCACGCCCAGCAGCACCGCCAGCAGGATGGCGACGAGCGAGTTGCCGCCGCCGTGCAGGAAATCACCGGCGGCGAAGGCGCTGATGCCCAGGGTCGAACCGACCGACAGGTCGACGTTCCTCGTGATCACCACCAGGGACTGGCCGGTGGCGACCAGCACCAGGATGGTCGCGTTCAACAGCAGGTCCTTGATGCCCTGCTCGGACAGGAACTGGCTGTTGCCCGCCTGCGTGATGGCGATCATCACCAGGAAGACGACCAGGATGGCGAGTTCGCGCATCTTGAAGACGCGGTCGACGAGCCGGGTCCCGCTGGACCTGGGCACCTCGGCGACGGGGGTTTCGTCGGGAGTGGTCACCGTCATGCGGCGGCCCTCCCGGTGGCTGCGGCCATCACGGATTCCTCGGTGGCTTCGGCGCGTGGGATCTCAGCGGTCAGGCGGCCCTCGTGCATCACGAGCACGCGATCGGCCATGCCGAGGATCTCGGGCAGGTCGGAGGAGATCATCAGAACGGCCACGCCGTCGGCGGCCAGCTCGCTGAGCAGCCTGTGCACCTCGGCCTTGGTGCCGACGTCGATGCCTCGGGTGGGCTCGTCGACGATCAGCACCCTCGGGCCGGTGGCGAGCCACTTGGCCAGGACCACCTTCTGCTGATTGCCACCGGACAGGGTGTTGACCGTGTCGGCGATCCTGGCGTACTTGACCTGGAGCTTGACGGCCCAGTCGAGGGAACGGCTGCGTTCGGCGCCGCGGTCGACAAGACCAGCACGGACGGTTGTGCGCAGACCGGTCAGGCCGATGTTGCGCTCGATGGACATGTCCATCACCAGGCCCTGGGCGCGCCGGTCCTCGGGGACGAGGGCCAGCCCGGCAGCCATGGCGGTGGAGGGGGCACCGTTGGTGAGCTTGCGCCCCTGGACCTCGACCTCGCCTGCGTCCCAGCGGTCGATGCCGAAGACGGCCCGGGCGACCTCCGTACGGCCCGCGCCGACGAGACCGGCGAGGCCGACGATCTCGCCGTGCCGCACCTCGAAGGAGACATCGGTGAAGACGCCCTCACGGGTCAACCGCCGTACGCTCAGGGCGACTTGGCCGGGCTCGACATCCTGCTTGGGGTACAGCTCGTCGAGGTCGCGGCCGACCATGCGCCGTACCAGGTCGTCCTCGGTCATGCCCTCGACCGGCTCGCTGGAGATCCAGGCGCCGTCGCGCAGGGTGGTGACCCGCCGGCAGATCTCGAAGATCTCCTCCAGCCGGTGCGAGATGAACAGCACCGCGGCGCCCTGTTCGCGCAGGGTGCGTACGACGCCGAAGAGGCGGGCCACCTCGCTGCCGGTGAGGGCGGCGGTCGGTTCGTCCATGATCAGGACGCGGGCCTCGAAGGAGAGGGCCTTGGCGATCTCGACGATCTGCTGGTCGGCGATGGACAGGCCGCGGGCCGGGCGGTCGGGGTCGAGTTCGACGCCGAGACGCTGCATCAGGGCCAGGGTCGCCGCGTGGGTGGCCCTGTGGTCGATACGGCCGAGGGCGCGCCGGGGCTGACGGCCCATGAAGATGTTCTCGGCGATCGAAAGGTCGGGAAAGAGCGTGGGCTCCTGATAGATGACGGCGATGCCGGCGTCGCGGGCGTCGCCGGGCCCGTGGAAGACGACGGTCTCACCGTCGAGCAGCACCCGGCCGGCGTCGGGCCGGTGCACACCGGCAAGGGTCTTGATCAGGGTCGACTTGCCCGCGCCGTTCTCTCCGGCGAGTGCGTGCACCTCGCCGGGGAACAACTCCAGGGAAACGTCTCGCAGGGCGCGCACCGCGCCGAAGGACTTCGAGATGTCCTCGAGCGCCAGTACCGGGGCCGGACCCGTGTCGGACGGGTGGGTCATCAGGGGCTCCTCGACAACGCCGACAAGGGGCTCACGACGTCGTGAAAGGTTTCAACTTGGTTGCCGGGACGTTAGGCGCGTCGGCCATGTCACGTCAATGGGGTCGACTCGAAAAAATTTCGAGAGCTCTTCGAGAGCCAAAGGTCACGGTCGGGCCACGGGCAACAGCCTCTGCCGGAACGCTTGACACTCCTGCGGGGGGCTCTAGGCTTCCCATGCTGAATCGATTCATCCATCGGCCGTTACGGCCAAACGTCACAGGAGCCCTGAAGTGACCGAGCTCGCCGCGGTGAAGGCCGCGCTGAAGACCCAGGCAGTCGAGACGCCGTCGTGGGCGTACGGGAACTCGGGGACCCGGTTCAAGGTGTTCGCGCAGCAGGGCGTTCCCCGTACACCGTGGGAGAAGCTGGCCGACGCGGCGCAGGTGCATGCGGTGACCGGTGTGGCGCCGACGGTCGCGCTGCACATTCCGTGGGACAAGGTGGACGACTACGGTGCCCTGGCGAAGTACGCCGAGGACCAGGGCGTGAAGCTGGGGACGATCAACTCCAACACGTTCCAGGACGACGACTACAGGCTGGGCAGCATCTGCCACCCCGATGCGGCGGTGCGCCGCAAGGCGGTCGACCATCTGCTGGAATGCGTCGACATCATGGACGCCACCGGGTCCAGGGACCTCAAACTGTGGTTCGCCGACGGCACGAACTACCCCGGACAAGACAACCTCCGCGCCCGCCAGGACCGGCTCGCCGAAGGACTCGCCAAGGTCTACGCCCGGCTCGGGGACGGACAGCGGATGCTGCTGGAGTACAAACTCTTCGAACCCGCCTTCTACGCCACCGACGTGCCCGACTGGGGCACCGCCTACACCCACTGCCTCAAGCTCGGCGACAAAGCACAGGTCGTCGTCGACACCGGACACCACGCCCCCGGCACCAACATCGAATTCATCGTCGCCACCCTGCTACGGGAGAACAAACTCGGCGGATTCGACTTCAACTCACGCTTCTACGCCGACGACGACCTCATGGCCGGCGCCGCCGACCCCTTCCAACTCTTCCGGATCATGCACGAAGTCGTCCGCGGCGGCGGCTACACCCACCAGGTCGCCTTCATGCTGGACCAGTGCCACAACATCGAAGCCAAGATCCCCGCCATCATCCGCTCCGTCATGAACGTCCAGGAGGCGACGGCGAAGGCTCTGCTGGTGGACGTGGAGGCGTTGGGGGCGGCCCAGCGCTCCGGCGACGTCCTCGAAGCCAACACCGTACTGATGGACGCCTACAACACCGACGTACGGCCACTACTCGCGCAGCTCCGCCAGGAAATGGGACTCCACCCCGACCCGATCCACGCCTACCACCGCTCCGGATGGGCCGAAAAGATCATCGAAGAACGGATCGGCGGACAGCAAGCCGGATGGGGAGCCTGAACGCTGCACCTCATCTCATCTGCCAGATCCGATTGTTTGCAGACCGCCGACCGGATGTGACTGGCCACGCAGTACCCCGCACCCCTGTAGGGGCACGTCGGATGTCCGCCACCAGTAGTCGGTAACCGACGTCGAGTGTGTCGTGTCTGAGCAGGTCGGCGTGCTGCGTGTGCCAATGCCCCGATGTCAGCTCCTCGGAGAGGGCTGCATGACCTGGCTGGGTTCGACGGCGCGGACGGCCTGCGGTGGCTCGTACGAGCCGGTGCCGACGCCCACGTTGACCACGTCCGCGGCGTTTCCCAGGGCGGAGTGAATGTGTGCGGCGATCCGCTTGGGCCCGTGCGGTCAGGTTTCTTCCATCCCGAACGAGTCGTGGACGGGCCGCACCTCGACCGCCACGACGTGGAAGTCCAGGACGCGTTCGGCGATCTCACGTGCTCGCTCCGGGGTGGCGCAGTCGATCACGTAGTACGCGGTCACGTGGTCCGTGGTGTCCGTGAGCGGGCCGTCCGTCGTGGTCGGGTACGTGCCTTCGCCCTGCCACCGGATGGTCTTCGTGTCCCGGGGCAAGGCCAGCCCGGCTCCGTTCAGCATCTCGCCGGTGCCTTCCAGGTCCTGGTGCAGGGCCTCGTGTCGACGGAAGACCTCCGCGCGTTCGGCGGCGGTCATCGCTTCGGTCGCCGCGGGATCGGCGTACATCAGGACCAGGTACTTCATGCAGCCGCCTCGGCAGTGGGGCCCACGGACGCGGCCGCCCGGACCAGTGCGGCGGTGGCCGTCGAGCAGGACTGCTGGGGCCAGGCGATCGACAGGGTGGCCGGTGGGGCGTCCGGAACCTCGCGGAAGGCGAGTCCCGGGCGCGGGTACCGGGTCGTGACGGATTCGGGCAGCAGGGTCACGATCTCGCCCAGTTCGACCAGGGTGAGCAGCTGGGACAGGTCGGCGATGTGGTGGCGCTCGACGATCATGTCCAGGTAGTCGGCCAGACCGTCGAGGCGACCCACCCCGACCCCCGGGATGGCCAGGTCGGCGAGGGTGAGGTGGTCGCGGGCGGCCAGGGGGTGGGTGGCCGGGAGGGCGGCCAGGCGGCGTTCGACGGTGACCGTTTCGCTGTCCAGACCCGTGTGGTCGAAGGGTTCGTGGATGAGGGCGGCGTCCGCCTCGCCCTGGCGCAGCAGACGGGCCTGGTCGCCCCAGCCGGAGAGGCGGAGCGTGACGGGGAGGGCGGCGGGCTCGGTCGCGTAGCGGGCGAGGATGGGTTCCAGTAGGCCCCCGTCGCCGTCGGCCTTGAGGGCCAGGACCAGTTTCGCGTCCTGGGCGGCCGCGCGCTGTGCCCGTCGGCCGGCCGCCTGCAGGGCGTCGAGCGCGATCCGGGCCTCCCCGAGCAGGACCGTGCCGGCGGGGGTCAGCTCGACGCTGCGGGTGGTGCGCTCGAAGAGGGTGACGCTCAGGTCGGCCTCCAGTTTGCGGATGGCGCGGGAAAGGGGCGGGGCGGAGATGCCCAGCCGTTCGGCTGCGCGGGCGAAGTTGAGTTCTTCGGCCACCGCGACGAAGTAGCGCAGCGATCGGGATTCCACCACCCGGCACCTCCGTTCGGTATTACCCAGAGGGTAACAAGCGGGATCCCTTCGGTCCTTCCGTCTCGCAGGGGTGCGCCGCAGGATCGAAGCACGCGGTCCCCCGGCCCGCCCAGCGGCCGCAGGGTGCCAATTTCCTTGTCGGCGAGCCCTCTTGGAGCCTTTCATGCTTGTCATCACCACTCCCACCGGCCAGATCGGCCGCCAGGTCGTCGACGGTCTCCTCGACGCCCAGGAGCCGGTCCGCGTGATCGCGCGCGACTCCTCCCGGCTGTCTGCGCAGGTGCGCGAGCGTGTCGAGGTCGTCCAGGGCTCGCACCGTGACCTGGATGTCGTCATGGAAGCCTTCGCGGGCGCGGAAGCCGTGTTCTGGGTGGTGCCGCCGGACCCGCGCGCGGAGAACGTCGAAGGCCACTACGTCGACCACACGCGGGCGGCCTGTGAGGCGATCGCCGCCCGGGGCGTCAAGCGGGTCGTCGCCGTGTCGACCATGGGCCGCGGAATCGACAAGCACGCCGGGCACCTGTCGGCTTCGCTGG
This sequence comes from Streptomyces sp. NPDC051172, assembly GCF_040682555.1. Classification (NCBI taxonomy): domain Bacteria; kingdom Bacillati; phylum Actinomycetota; class Actinomycetes; order Kitasatosporales; family Streptomycetaceae; genus Streptomyces; species Streptomyces sp. NPDC051172. The sequence goes on along the minus strand of NZ_JBFBBE010000014.1, from coordinate 60,857 downwards.
CCAAGGACCGGATGATCATGGACACGGGTGTGCACTTCCGGGCGCTGCAGCCACCGGCCTTCATGGAGAACCTGCTCTGGCAGGTGGCCGCGATCAGGGACCAGGGCGCGTTCTACTGGCCGCAGCCCGGCGACCGCGTCGTCGCGTCCGTCGCCACCCGGGACATCGCGGCCAAGGCCACCGAACTTCTGCTCGACCGGTCGTGGAGCGGTCAGGAGGGCGTACCCGTGGTCAGCCCCGACGCCCTCTCCCCCGACGGCATGGCACAGGTCCTCTCCGAGGTGCTGGAGCGGCCCGTGAGGTATCAGCAGCTGCCCCTCGACACCTACCGGGCGACGATGCTGGAGCACGGCGCGAGCGAGGCATGGGCGCAGGGGCTGGTCGACATGGCCGTGGCCCAGATCAAGGACGCCTACGACGAGGACCACCGCACCGCCTCGCCCAGCCCCACCACGTTCCGCCAGTGGTGTGAGGAGGTGCTCAGGCCGGCCGTCCTGACCTGAGCCCTGGTTCGCCCTACTCCTCCGGTGCGGCGAACGGATTCCGGATCGCGGCCGGCGGCCAGGCGGGCGCGGTGTACGGCCGCCGGAAGGTACGGCGGCCCGAGCCGACCTCGAACGGCTCACCGTCACCCGGTAGTCGGACCTCGGCCCGGGTGTTCGGCGGGACGAGCACCTCCACCACGAGCGTGCCGTCCTCGATCCGCCAGCCCGCCTCGGCACGGCCGTACGGCGTGTCGTGTGCGGCCTTGGCATACGTCAGGTCACCGCCCGGAACGGGCGCGATGCGCAGCCGACGCCAACCCGGTTCGGCGGCTTCGAGACCTGCGACCGTGCGGTGCAGCCAGTCCGCGACGGCGCCGAGGGCGTAGTGGTTGAAGGAGGTCATCTCGCCGGGGTTGATGCTCCCGTCGGGCAGCATCGAGTCCCACCGCTCCCACACGGTCGTCGCCCCCATGCTCACGGGGTACAGCCAGGACGGGCAGCCCTCCTCCAGGAGCATCCGGTACGCCAGTTGCGCTTCCCCGCCCGCGCACAGGGCGTCGCAGATCAGCGGCGTACCGGCGAATCCGGTGGCGATGCGGAAGCCGGCCTTGCGCACGATGTGAGCCAACCGCCTCGCGGCGCCTCGCCGTTGACGTTCCGTGGGCAGCAGCGCGAAGCACAGGGCGAGCGCGTACGCGGTCTGCGCGTCGCTCGACATGCGCCCGCCCGGGGTGACGAACTCGTCGGCGAACGCCGCCCGCACCGACCGCGCGAGTTCCTCGTAGCGTACGGCGTCGTCCTTCTCCCCCAGCAGCCGCGCCGTCTCGGCGAGCACGTCGGCCGAGCGGGCGACGTATGCGTTGGCGACGAGATCGCCGTCCGTGCGGGCGTCTCCCGGAGCGTTTGGCGGGGCGGCAGGGTCGAGCCAGTCGCCGAGCTGGAAGTCCTGCCGCCACAGGCCGCCGCCCTCCGCGGTGAGGCGGGCGGCGGTCTCCACCCAGGCGCGCATGCTCGGGTACTGGGTGTGCAGCACCGCCGGATCGCCGAAGCACCGGTACAGCGTCCACGGCAGCAGCACGGCGACGTCCGCCCACACCGCGTGCGGGGTGCCGCCGAAGCCGGAAGGCAGGATGTCGGGGACGACCAGCGGGGGCGTGCCGTCGGCGCGGGCGAGTTGTTCGGCGGCCAGGTCGCGCAGCCAGCCGCCGAGCATGCCCGAGCAGTCGTAGAGGAAGGAGGCGGTGGGGGCGAAGACCTGGATGTCGCCGGTCCAGCCGAGGCGTTCGTCGCGCTGGGGGCAGTCGGTGGGGATGTCGAGGAAGTTGCCGCGCATGCCCCATACGACGTTCTCGTGCAGGCGGTTCACGAGCTCGTGCGAGGACTCGAACCAGCCCGTGCGGGTCATGTCGGTGTGCAGGACGACGGCTTCGACCGCCGACGGGTCCAACTTGCCGGGCCAGCCCTCGATTTCGGCGTAGCGGAACCCGTGGAAGGTGAAGCGCGGTTCGTACGTCTCCTCGCCCGTGCCGGCGAGGGTGTACGTGTCGGTGGCGGTGGCGAGACGCAGGGGCCGGACGCCGAGTTCGCCGTGCTCCAGGACTTCCCCGTGCCGCAGGCCGATGGTGTGTCCGGCCGGACCAGAGACGCGGATGCGCAGGCGTCCGACCAGGTTCTGCCCGAAGTCGAGGACGGTCTTCCCGGACGGTGTGGTGAGAACGTCGACGGGGGCGAGGGTCTGGGTGCGGCGCACGGGCGGGCCGGACGGAGCCACCAACTCGGCCTCGGGCAAGGGGAGTTCGGTGACGGGTGACCAGTCGGAGGTGTCATGGCCCGGTTCGGACCAACCGGGGCGGGCCGCCCGAGCGTCGTAGACCTCGCCGTCGTAGAGCTCGGAGCGCAGGATCGGGCCGGTCGTGGCCCGCCAGGTCTCGTCGGTGCCGAGGGTGGTGACGGTGCCGTCGGGATGGGTGACCTCCAGCTGGGCGAGGAGCGCGCGGCGGTCGCCGTAGAGGTTGCGCCGACCGCCGTGGAAGCCGAGACGACCCGTGTACCAGCCCTCTCCGAGGAACGCCCCGATCGCGTTGTCACCCTCGTGCAGCAGACCGGTGACGTCGAAGGTCTGGTAGCGCAGCCGGTGGTGGTAGGAGGTCCAGCCGGGGGCGAGGACGTGGTCGCCGACGCGGTTGCCGTTGATCTCGGCCTCGTAGACGCCGTAGGCCGTGATGTGGAGGCGGGCCGACGTGACCGCCTTGGCGAGGGTGAAGGTGCGCTGCAGGAGCGCCACCGGGAGCGGGGCGTCGGCGGGTTCGTGGTCCGGGGTGACGGGCCGGGCGGTCCAGTCGGTACGGGCGAGCAGCCCCGTCTCCGCCCAGGTGACCGGTGACCATGCGGACGGCTCGGCCCCCTCGCCCCACACCTGGACGCGCACCCCGACGCGGCTGCGCGAGGCGAGCGCTTGGCCCGGCCACTCCACGAGCAGCGAGTCGGCACCCTCGACCCGCCCGGTGTCGGTCAGGACGGTGCCGTCGGTGCCGGTGATTTCGAGCCGGTACGCCCGCTGCGTCCAGCCGGGTGTGTCCGTCTCGGTGCGCCAGCTCAGGCGGGGCCTGCTCTCGCCGATGCCGAGCGGCTCGCGATGGTGTTCCAGGACAGGTGCGGTGACGCGCATCAGATCGCTTCCTTCGCGCGGACGGTGGAGGTGTCCCCTGTGGCCGCAGCCCGGCCCTGCGGAGCGATGGTGCGGACGACCCACACCCCGATCAGACCGGACACGGCCACACACGCCGTAGTGATCCACAGGACGGCCGAACCGCTGACCGCCATCAGGGTGGGGGTGGCCAGGCCGGCGAGACCGCACAGGGCGCGGCTGACGCCGTAGGTCAGTCCCTGGGTGGTCGCGCGCAGTTCCTCGGGGAACGCCTCCTGGGACCAGACCTTGTAGTTGGCCTCGCCGGCGAACTGGTTGACGACGTTGTAGAGGAGCAGGAAGAACACCATCGCCGCGATCACGGCGCCACCGGTCGCCGCGGCCACGGCGAAGGCAAGGACCTGGAGCACCGCGCAGACGTAGAACAGCCGGTCGCGCCAGGGGGTGTCGGCCAGCCGTACGAAGGCGAGCGAGCCGGCCAGGCCGATCGGGAGCCCGGCCAGGCCCATCCCCGTGGCGAGGGTCTGGGAGGCACCGCTGACAGTGGTCAGGAAGTACGTGCCGTACTGGCCCATGGTGTTGGCGGCAAGGTTCCAGGCGAGGTAGAAGCCGCCCGTCGCGAGGAGCGGGACGAGGACCGGCTTGGCGCCGAGGCGGCGCAGCGCCCGCGCGTCGATGCCCTCGCCACCGCCGCCGCGCTCGGCCTCCTCCAGCACGGGAGACAGCCGCATACGGTTGCGCAGCACCCAGCTGACCAGGGCCACGACGGCGAGGTGGGCGAAGAGGAGCTGAGCGGAGAGGTAGCCGAGCGTGGAGGTGCCGAAGCCGATCACGATCGCTGCGGTGATGCCGGCGACCCACATGGTCTGCGTCGCACCGATCAGTCGGCCGCGCACCGAGCGCGGGGAGTGCTCGGAGACCATGGCCAGCGAGGTCGGCAGGTCGGCGCCGGCCGCAAGACCGCCGATGATCATGCCGGCGAAGAGGAAGGCGCTGTTGGGGGCGAAGACCAGCAGGGCGGCACCGATGGCGTAGACGAGGATGTCGATCCCGTACACCCGCTTGCGGCCGAAGCGGTCGGCGAGGCGGCCGCCGACGAGTGAGCCTATGGCGATGGAGAAGGTCAGCGCCGCGCTCAGCGCGCCGAGGCCCCAGGAGGACAGGTGGAAGCGGCTCTGCCACAGACCCAGTGACAGGCCGGAGGAGACGATGATGCCCGAGTCCAGGTAGGAGGCCATGCCGGAGAGGACGGCCAGGCGCCACTGGGAGCGGGTCACCCGGGGTTCGGCGGGCCTGTGCGAGATGGCGTCGTTGCTCATCAAGGCGGCCTTTCTGATGGGGAGTTCGGGGACGGAGGGCGGTGCGCGCCATGAGTGTTGACACGTGTAATCAGCCCTGAATGCAGACGTGAAACGTTTCACGGCATCGTGAGCCCACCACGGCGGCCCGTCAAGGGTTTGGGCAACGAAATCTCCGCACCCTCAGGAACACCCCAGAGTGAGCGCGCCGACGCCTTGACGACATCCCACCAGTGGGACTACGTTCCCTGAAACGATTCAAACAGGGTTCAGAGGTGGTCATGCCAGACCAGTCCGCGGTGAAGGCAGCGCTTGCGGCACAGAAGATCGAGACGCCGTCGTGGGCGTACGGGAACTCGGGGACCCGGTTCAAGGTGTTCGCGCAGCAGGGCGTTCCCCGTACACCGTGGGAGAAGCTGGCCGACGCGGCGCAGGTGCATGCGGTGACCGGTGTGGCGCCGACGGTCGCGCTGCACATTCCGTGGGACAAGGTGGACGACTACGGTGCCCTGGCGAAGTACGCCGAGGACCAGGGCGTGAAGCTGGGGACGATCAACTCCAACACGTTCCAGGACGACGACTACAGGCTGGGCAGCATCTGCCACCCCGATGCGGCGGTGCGCCGCAAGGCGGTCGACCATCTGCTGGAATGCGTCGACATCATGGACGCCACCGGGTCCAGGGACCTCAAACTGTGGTTCGCCGACGGCACGAACTACCCCGGACAAGACAACCTCCGCGCCCGCCAGGACCGGCTCGCCGAAGGACTCGCCAAGGTCTACGCCCGGCTCGGGGACGGACAGCGGATGCTGCTGGAGTACAAACTCTTCGAACCCGCCTTCTACGCCACCGACGTGCCCGACTGGGGCACCGCCTACACCCACTGCCTCAAGCTCGGCGACAAAGCACAGGTCGTCGTCGACACCGGACACCACGCCCCCGGCACCAACATCGAATTCATCGTCGCCACCCTGCTACGGGAGAACAAACTCGGCGGATTCGACTTCAACTCACGCTTCTACGCCGACGACGACCTCATGGCCGGCGCCGCCGACCCCTTCCAACTCTTCCGGATCATGCACGAAGTCGTCCGCGGCGGCGGCTACACCCACCAGGTCGCCTTCATGCTGGACCAGTGCCACAACATCGAAGCCAAGATCCCCGCCATCATCCGCTCCGTCATGAACGTCCAGGAGGCGACGGCGAAGGCTCTGCTGGTGGACGTGGAGGCGTTGGGGGCGGCCCAGCGCTCCGGCGACGTCCTCGAAGCCAACACCGTACTGATGGACGCCTACAACACCGACGTACGGCCACTACTCGCGCAGCTCCGCCAGGAAATGGGACTCCACCCCGACCCGATCCACGCCTACCACCGCTCCGGATGGGCCGAAAAGATCATCGAAGAACGGATCGGCGGACAGCAAGCCGGATGGGGAGCCTGAACGCTGCACCTCATCTCATCTGCCAGATCCGATTGTTTGCAGACCGCCGACCGGTTGTGGCTGGTCGCGCAGTTCCCCGCGCCCCTATCGGGGCGCTGATCCGCACGTAACTTTCGAAGGACTGAATCGACATGGCATCCCACCCCGAAGCCGCCGCTCTGCTGGCCCGGTCCCATCGGCTCGGCTCTGATCCCCGCAATACCAACTACGCGGGAGGTAACGCTTCCGCGAAGGGCACCGACACCGACCCCGTGACCGGTGGTGACGTCGAGTTGATGTGGGTCAAGGGGTCCGGTGGTGACCTCGGCACGCTCACGGAGGCCGGGCTCGCCGCGCTGCGGCTGGATCGGCTGCGGGCCCTGCGGGGGGTCTATCCGGGTGTCGAGCGCGAGGACGAGATGGTCGCCGCGTTCGACTACTGCCTGCACGGCAAGGGGGGTGCGGCGCCCTCCATCGACACCGCGATGCACGGTCTGGTCGATGCCGCGCACGTCGATCATCTGCACCCTGACTCGGGGATCGCGCTCGCCTGTGCGGCCGACGGGGAGAAGCTGACCGCCGAGTGTTTCGGCGACACGGTGGTGTGGGTGCCGTGGCGGCGGCCCGGGTTCCAGCTGGGCCTGGACATCGCGGCGGTCAAGGAGGCCAACCCGCAGGCCGTCGGGTGCATCCTCGGCGGACATGGGATCACTGCCTGGGGCGACACCTCCGAGGAGTGCGAGCGCAACTCGCTGCACATCATCCGGACCGCCGAGGTGTTCCTCGCCGAGCGCGGGAAGGACGAGCCGTTCGGGCCGGTCGTCGAGGGCTACGCGGCGCTACCGGAGGCCGAGCGGCGGGAGCGGGCGGCGGCACTGGCACCGTATGTGCGGGCCGTCGCCTCTCAGGACAAGCCGCAGGTCGGGCACTTCGACGACTCCGATGCCGTCCTGGAGTTCCTGGCGCGGGCCGAGCATCCGCGGCTCGCCGCGCTCGGGACCTCCTGCCCCGACCACTTCCTGCGGACGAAGGTACGGCCGCTCGTGCTCGACCTGCCGCCGGCCGCTCCGCTGGAGGAGGCGATCGCGCGGCTGAAGGAGCTGCACGCCGAGTACCGCGAGGAGTACGCCGCCTACTACCAGCGGCATGCGCTGCCCGACTCCCCCGCGATGCGCGGCGCCGACCCGGCGATCGTGCTGGTGCCGGGTGTGGGCATGTTCAGCTTCGGCAAGGACAAGCAGACTGCGCGGGTGGCAGGCGAGTTCTACGTCAACGCCATCAACGTGATGCGCGGGGCCGAGGCGGTGTCGACGTATGCGCCGATCGAGGAGTCGGAGAAGTTCCGCATCGAGTACTGGGCACTGGAGGAGGCCAAGCTCCAGCGGATGCCGAAGCCCAAGCCGCTCGCCACGCGGGTCGCGCTCGTCACGGGCGCGGGCAGCGGGATCGGGAAGGCCATCGCGGAGCGGCTGGTCGGTGAGGGCGCGTGTGTCGTCGTCGCCGATCTCAATGCGGAGAACGCGGCATCCGTGGCCGAGGAGTTGGGCGGCCCGGACAAGGCCGTCGCCGTTACGGTGGACGTGACGGACGAGGAGCAGATCGCCACGGCCTTCAAGGCGACCGTGCTCGCCTTCGGCGGGGTCGATCTGGTGGTCAACAACGCCGGGATCTCCATCTCCAAGCCGTTGTTGGAGACGTCGGCGCGCGACTGGGACCTGCAGCACGACATCATGGCCCGTGGGTCCTTCCTCGTGTCGCGGGAGGCGGCCCGGGTGATGATCGCGCAGGAGCTGGGCGGTGACGTCGTCTACATCGCTTCCAAGAACGCCGTCTTCGCCGGCCCCAACAACATCGCCTACTCGGCCACCAAGGCCGACCAGGCTCATCAAGTACGGCTGCTGGCAGCGGAGTTGGGTGAGCACGGCATCCGCGTCAACGGGGTCAACCCGGACGGTGTGGTGCGCGGTTCCGGGATCTTCGCGGGCGGCTGGGGTGCGCAGCGGGCGGCGGTGTACGGGGTGCCGGAGGAGAAGCTGGGCGAGTTCTACGCGCAGCGGACGATCCTCAAGCGTGAGGTGCTGCCGGAGCATGTCGCGAACGCCGTGTTCGCGCTGACCGGCGGGGAGCTGACCCACACCACGGGGCTGCACGTCCCGGTCGACGCCGGCGTCGCGGCCGCCTTCCTGCGGTGAGCGCGCTCGTGAAGTCGTACGCCGCGGTCGACCTCGGCGCGTCCAGCGGGCGTGTCATGGTCGGCCGCGTCGGCCCCGACAGCCTGGAGCTGACCGAGGCGCACCGCTTCCCCAACCGGCCCGTCCGGGTGCCCGAGGGGCTGCGGTGGGACATCCTCTCGCTGTACGGGGGTGTCCTGGACGGCCTCAAGGCAGCGGGACAGGTGGATTCCGTCGGCATCGACAGCTGGGCCGTGGACTACGGGCTGCTGGACGCGGACGGGGCACTGCTCGGCAGTCCTGTGCACTACCGGGACTCCCGCACCGAGGGCATCGCCGAGAAGGTGTGGGCGAGCGTGCCCGCGGAGCAGCTGTACGCGGCGACCGGGTTGCAGTACGCGCCCTTCAACACCCTGTACCAGCTGGTCGCGGCGCGGGAGACGGCCCAACTGGCCCATGCCGGGCGGTTGTTGCTCATCCCGGACCTGATGTCCTACTGGCTCACCGGCGAGCAGGGCACCGAGCTCACCAACGCCTCCACCACCCAGCTGATCGACCCCCGGACGCGCGAGTGGTCACACGAGGTCGCCTCCCGGCTCGGCGTCGACCTGGGCCTGTTCGCGCCGCTGCGGCAGCCCGGCGACCCGGCGGGCGTACTGCGGCCGGACGTACTGGAGGAGACCGGTCTTGCGGGTCCGGTTCCGGTGACGACGGTCGGCTCGCACGACACCGCCTCCGCGGTCGCCGCCGTACCGGCGACCGGGGAACGGTTCGCCTACATCTGCACCGGCACCTGGTCCCTGGCGGGCCTGGAGCTGGAGGCGCCGGTGCTGAGCGAGGAAAGCCGGGCCGCCAACTTCACCAACGAGCTGGGGCTGGACGGCACGGTCCGCTATCTGCGCAACATCATGGGCCTGTGGCTGCTCCAGGAGTGCGTACGGGCCTGGGGCGAACCGGAGTTGGGGGAACTGCTGCAGGCGGCGGCCAAGGTGCCGACGCTGCGGTCGGTGGTGGACGCCGGGGATGCGGCGTTCCTGGCGCCCGGGCGGATGCCGGAGCGGATCGCCGAAGCGTGCCGTGTCTCGGGGCAGCCGGTGCCCGAGTCCCCCGCGGAGATCACGCGCTGCATTCTCGACTCGCTCGCCCTGGCCCACCGCCGGGCGATCGAGGACGCCCAGCGGCTGGCCGGGCATCCGGTGGACATCGTCCATGTCGTCGGCGGCGGTACCCGCAACACCCTGCTGTGCCAGCTGACCGCCGACGCCTGCGGGCTGCCTGTGGTGGCGGGTCCGACGGAGGCGGCGGCGCTGGGGAACGTGCTGGTCCAGGCGCGGGCGCACGGGCTGGTCGGCGACCTCGTGGGCGGGCGGCGCCTGCTCACGCGCACCCAGCCGCTGACCCGCTACGAGCCGCGGGGCGACACCACCCGGTGGCGTGAGGCGCAGGCCGGGCTCGCCGGAAGGTGAGGGGGTCTCCCCCACGCCCCGTCCCCCGGCTACCCTTCACTCATCCGATGATCGACCACAAGGAGCCGCGATGCGTGTCGCCCTGTTCCTGACCTGCGTCAACGACACGCTCTATCCGGAGACCGGGCGCGCCGTCGTGAAACTGCTGACCAGGCTGGGCGTCGAGGTCGATTTCCCGATGGCGCAGACCTGCTGCGGGCAAGCCCACTACAACACAGGCTACCGGCATGAGGCGGAGCCGCTGGCCCGGCATTTCTCCGATGTCTTCGGCGAGTACGAGGCGATCGTGACACCCTCCGGGTCCTGCGGGGCGATGGTCCGGGAGCTGTATCCGCGGATGGGTGAGCGGGCGCGGGCCGAGGGACGCGGGGATACGCTCGCGGCGACGCTCGCTCCCGTCGTCCCGAAGACGTACGAGCTGACCGAGTTCCTGGTGGATGTGCTCGGGGTGACGGAAGTCGGCGCGTACTACCCGCACACGGTGACCTACCACCCGACCTGTCACGGGCTGCGCGGCCTTGGGCTCGGCGACCGCCCGCGCCGACTGCTCCAGGCCGTGAAGGGCCTGGAGCTGGTCGAGCTGCCGGGGGCCGAGGAGTGTTGCGGCTTCGGGGGCACCTTCGCCCTGAAGAACTCCGATGTCTCGGCGGCGATGGGCGCGGACAAGGTGCGCAACGCCGAGTCGACCGGCGCTCAGGTGCTGTGCGCGGCCGACAACTCCTGTCTGATGCACATCGGCGGGACGATGACACGACTCAGCAGCGGCATGCGGCCGGTGCACATCGCGGAGATCCTGGCGAGCACCGAGGAGGAGCCGGCCGTATGAGCGGGACGTTCGTAGGGATGCCGGCCTTCCCGAAGGCCGCGCACGAGGCAGTCAACAATCCGACGCTGCGCGGCAATCTGCGGCACGCCACGCACACCATCCGCGCCAAGCGGGCGAAAGCCGTGGCGGAGGTGTCCGACTGGGCGGCGCTGCGCGAGGCGGGCAAGCGGATCAAGGACCATACGCTGCGTCATCTGGACCGGTATCTGGAGCAGTTGGAGGAGTCGGTCACGGCCGCGGGCGGCATCGTGCACTGGGCCGCCGACGCCGACGAGGCCAACCGGATCGTGGCGGGCCTGGTGAAGGCGACCGGCGAGACGGAGGTCGTCAAGGTCAAGTCGATGGCCACGCAGGAGATCGGCCTCAACGAAGCCCTCGAAGCCGAGGGCATCCGCGCCTACGAGACCGATCTCGCCGAGCTGATCGTGCAGTTGGGCAAGGACCGGCCCTCCCACATCCTGGTCCCCGCCATCCACCGCAACCGCGGCGAGATCCGGGACATCTTCGAGCGCGAGATGAGCGAGTGGGGCCGCCCGGCCCCCGAGGGCCTGACCGACACGCCCGCCGAACTCGCCGAGGCCGCCCGCCTCCACCTGCGGGAGAAGTTCCTGCGCGCCAAGGTCGGCATCTCCGGCGCCAACTTCATGGTCGCCGAGACCGGCACGCTGGTGGTCGTGGAGTCCGAGGGCAACGGGCGGATGTGCCTGACCCTGCCCGAGACGCTGATCTCGGTCGTCGGCATCGAGAAGATCGTGCCGACCTGGCAGGACCTGGAGGTCTTCCTGCAGACCCTGCCCCGCTCCTCCACCGCCGAGCGCATGAACCCCTACACCTCGACGTGGACCGGCACCACGGACGGCGACGGCCCGCGCACCTTCCACCTGGTGCTGCTCGACAACGGCCGCACCGACACCCTCGCCGACGAGGTCGGCCGCCAGGCCCTGCGCTGCATCCGCTGCTCGGCATGTCTCAACGTCTGCCCGGTGTACGAGCGGGCGGGCGGCCACGCCTACGGCTCGGTGTATCCCGGCCCGATCGGCGCCATCCTCAGCCCCCAACTCCGCGGCACCGCAAGCGAGATCGACGCCTCCCTGCCGTATGCCTCGTCGCTGTGCGGCGCCTGCTACGAGGTCTGCCCGGTCGCCATCGACATCCCCGAGGTCCTGGTCCATCTGCGGGAGCGGGTCGTGGAGGGCGGGCAGGTGACCCGCGAGGGCAACAAGGTGGTGCTGCAGCCGGCGAAGGGACACGCGGCCGAACGGGCGGCGCTGCGCGCGGCCCGCTGGGCGTTCACACACCCGGGTGCCCTGCGCACCGGCCAGCGGCTCGCCTCCCGCACCCGACGCCTCCATCCACGGACGCTGCCCGGTCCGGGCAAGGCGTGGAGCGGCAGCCGGGATCTGCCGTCGGTGCCGGCGGAACCGTTCCGCGACTGGTGGCAGCGTACGAACGGCGGAAAGGACGGCGCGAAGTGAGCAGCAGGGAACGGATCCTGGGCCGGGTGCGGCGCGCACTCGCGGACGTACCGCAGGACGACACTCCGTACGAGCAGGCCGTTTCACGCGAGTATCTACGGGAGCACGGGGAGCGGGGCGTCGAGCAGACGGTGGATCTGCTGGCCGAGAACCTGGCGGACTACCGGGCGATCGTGCATCGCTGCACAGCGGCCGAACTGGCAGCGGTGATCGGCCGGTTGCTCGCCGAGCGGGGCTCGAAGACGGTACTGGTGCCGTCCGGGCTGGACGCGGAGTGGCTCGCGGGGACGGACGCCGAGCGGGTGCCGGATCACGCCGAGAGCACCCCGCACGAGCTGGACCAGGTCGAGAGCGTGGTCACCGGCTGCGCGCTCGCCATCGCCGAGACGGGCACCATCGTCCTGGACGGCGGCCCCGACCAGGGCCGGCGCCGCATCACCCTCGTCCCCGACCACCACATCTGTGTCGTCCGGGTCCCGGAGCAGGTCGTCTCGTCCGTGCCCCAGGCTCTCGAACGCCTAGACCCCGGCCGCCCGTTGACCTGGATCTCCGGCCCGTCGGCGACCAGCGACATCGAACTGGACCGGGTCGAGGGGGTGCACGGTCCGCGCACGCTGGAGGTGGTGCTGGTGAGCGGTCGGCCGAGCGGCGAAGTCAGCTCTTAGCCTCCGTACCGTCAGCGAGCGCGGTGGGTGAGTCGCGGTGATCAGTTCGTGGTGTGTTCAGCCGCAACAGCATCGCCGCCTCCACGCCGACCGACGGCGGCCTGTCGCGCGGGAGCCGGTGCTGCCCTGGCGTGACGAGAGGTCAGGGCAGGCCCGGCAAGTCGAGTACGGCGAGAGTCCTGACGCCTGGTGTTGATCATGTTCGTGGCTCGGCATCCGAGCTCTGCCTTCAGGCGCGGGACAACAGAGTGGCGCCAGAAGTCTGTCAATCCGTTTCGGGGAGGGTTCGGGGCAGTCCGAAGCGCGTCATGACGTCGGTGGTGAAGCTGGTGATGGCTGTGATGTGGTCGCCGGCGGTGGTCAGGACCAGGAGGCAGTAGGCGCGGTAGACACCCGCGTGGAGGTCTGCCAGGTACAGGCCGAAGGCCGGCTGGCCGTTGGCGCGGGTGGGTACTGCGCGGTAGGCGCGGCCGGGGCGGAAGGTGACGGCGGCCAGGATGCGCTGGGCTGTTTCGATGCCGCGGTATTCCAGCATGGCCGGGGGCATGGAGAGCCTCACGTCGGTGACGAACAGTTCGATCAGGGCGTCCAGGTCGGCGCGTTCCATGGCGTCGGTGAACCGGGCGACGAGCCGCTGTTCGACGGCGGTGTCGGGTTGGGGTGCAGACCTACTGCTGCCGCTGGGGTCTGCCAGGTGGTTGTCGACGGTGGCGCGGGCGCGTTTCAGGGCGCTGCTCACGGCTTCCTGGGTGGTGCCGAGCATCTGGGCGACTTCGGCGGCGTGGTAGCCCAGGACGTCGCGGAGGACCAGGGCGGCGCGTTGGCGTGGTGGCAGCAGTTGCAGGGCGGTGATGAAGGCCAGGGAGATGGCCTCGGTGATCTCGTAGCGCGCCTCCGGTCCGGGGCGCCGGTCGACGAGGTGGTCGAGCAGGACGTCGGGGTAGGGCTCCAGCCAGGCCGGGGCGTCGCCGGCACCGGTGGCCGCGCGCAGGTCGACCTCGGGCAGCGGGGCGGCGATGCGGGGGCGTCGGCTGTCGGCGCGCAACATGCTCAGACACCGATTGGTCGCAATCTTGTAGAGCCAGGTCCTGAGCGAGGACCGCCGGCCGAAATCGCCGAGGTTACGCCAGGCGGACACGAGGGTCTCCTGGAGCGCGTCCTCGGCGTCCTGCAAGGATCCCAGGATGCGGTAGCAATGCACCTGCAACTCGTGGGAGTGGCCCTGTACCAGGTCGCGGAACGCCTGCTGATCGCCGGCCCGGGCCCGAGCGATCAGGTCCGTCGTGTCCCTCTCCATCGGCATGCATCCTCGCTCTTCTTCTTCCCGTCGGGGTGCGTTCGGCTCACTCAACGATGAAGACGCCGTCGGTCCGGCGAATTGGGCGGCGGTGCGCCGACCAATTTCGGGTGGACGCCGGCGTCCACCCGGTTGGAGGCGGTCCCGGTCCGGGGCACGCCCCTGACACAGAACAGGACCACAGATCATGGCGAAGTACGTTTTCTCCTTCCGTGTGCCCTCCGACTACGTGCCCGGCGCCGAGACGGCGGCCGAGTGGCAGGCCTGGTTCGGCGGGCTCGGCTCCGCCCTGGTGGACGTCGGCAACGCGGTGACCGGTTACGCCTCGCTCGGCGAGGTCGGCGGCAGCGATTCCCGGATGGTCGCCTACTCGGTGGTGTCCGCCGAGGACATGGACTGCGCGCTGGCGCTGGCCAAGGACTGCCCGGTGCTGCGGGTCGGCGGTGGAGTCGAGGTCGGCCCCGTGATGGAAGCCGCCGGGTCGTGAGCGGCGCAATGACCGCATCGACGGACCCGCCGCGCGGGTCGTTCCTTGCGACCGGACGCGGGAAGGTCACGCTGGCGCTTCTGTGCGCGGTGACGTTCCTGGACGTCATGGACGGCGCGATCGTGAACGTCGCGCTGCCGACCATCCGTACGCATCTGGGGTTCTCGGTGCAGAACCTGCAGTGGGTGGTCAGCGGCTATCTGGTCACCTATGGCGGGTTCCTGCTGCTGGGCGGTCGGGCCGGGGACCTGCTGGGGCGGCGGCGGCTGCTGATCGCCGGGACCGCGCTGTTCGCGGCCTCCTCGCTGGCCTGCGGGTTGGCCGACACCCAGGGTTTGCTGGTCGGCGCCCGGCTCGTCCAGGGCTTCGGGGCGGCGATGATGTCCCCGGCGGCGCTGTCCATCCTGACCACCACCTTCCAGGACTCCGACCGGCACAAGGCGCTGGGCGTGTGGGCCGGGATCAGCGGGATGGCCTCGGCGGTCGGCCTGCTCTTCGGCGGGCTGCTCACCGAGGACTTCGGCTGGCGGTGGGTGTTCTTCGTGAACCTCCCGCTGTGCGCGCTGGTGCTGTTCGGGGCGTTCCGGATCCTGAAGGCCGACCACGGCCGGTCCGTGCCGGAGGGTTTCGACGTGGTCGGCGCGGTGCTGGTCACCGCCGGCATGCTGCTGCTGATCTTCACGTTGGTGAAGGCGCCGGACGAGGGCTGGGGTGCGGGCCGCACCGTCGGCGGGCTGGCCGCCTCGGTGTTGCTGATGGCCGCGTTCGTGGTCAATGAGCAACGGCGCGCCCATCCGTTGGTCCCGCTGTCGATCTTCCGGATCAAGGGCCTGGCCGCGGCCGATGCCACCCAGGTGATCGCCTGGGCCGGGTTCTACTCGATGTTCTTCTTCGTCACTCTGTACATGCAGAACGTCCTGGGCTACTCCCAGCTGCAGTCCGGGCTCTCGTATGTACCGGTGAGCGTCGGCATCGGGTTCGGGTCGACGGTGGCGACGAAGATGTTCGTCCGGACCGGTACCCGCCCGATCATCGTCTCCGGTGCGCTGCTCGCCGCCGGTGGCATCCTGTGGCTGTCCCGCATCCCGGTGGACGGCACCTATCTCGGCAACCTGCTCGCCCCGCTGGTGATCATGGGGGCCGGGCTGGGGCTGCTGTACGCCGGTGTGCAGACGGCCGCGAACGCGGGCGTGCCGGAGGATCGTGCCGGGTTGGCCGCGGCCCTGATCACCACCTCTTTCCAGCTCGGGTCAGCGCTCGGCCTGGCGGTGTTCAGCGGGATCGCGACCAGCCGCACCAGCCACCTGCTGGCCACGCACGCCCCGCCCCCGGAGGCGCTCACCGCCGGATTCCAACGGGCCCTTCTCGTCAGCGCCCTCTGCCTCCTGGCAGCCGGTGTCATCGGGCTGCGCGCCTCCAACACCCGTGGTGAGCCGGCCGCCACGCCAGAAACCCGACAAGACCTGGAACCCTCCTACGACCCCGCATGACATGAAGAGAATTCCGGGGTGGCGTTGAGAGCCATCCCGGGATTTCGTTGTGTCGGGCGTCACCGCCGGGTGCGTATCAGGAGTACGCAATCGGACAGCCGCGGCGCAGCGAGTGCTGGGCGGCGCGCAGATACAGCGCCACGTAGAACGCCGTGTCCAGGTCCTCGCTCCACGGTCCGGGCCGGGTGGCGGCCAGGTTCTTCGCCGGTCCGTCGAGGAACCACGTGGTCAGGTCCAGGTTGTCGTTGGCCGCCGGTATCTCGTCCATCGGCAGTTCGACGGCCGTGGCAAGCCGCTCGGCGAGGCGGAGCACCTGGGGAGCGCCGGCGACCATCGTCTCGTCCGTGTAGGCGGAGTTGACGGGCAGCCAGATCTCCTCGTCGAGGGACAGTGGCACCAGCAGTGTCCAGCCGCAGAGCACTTCCTCTTCGGCCCGTGACAGATGCGAGCGGCACAGCGCGCTGAAGCCGTCCATGGGAGGCACCAGCTTCTCCTCGAACGACATCCCCGAGCCGCGCACGAAGTCCGCCTCCTCGGGCACCGAGGCGTACGGCGGCAGTCCGTCCGCGCCGTCTCAACTCCTCGTCGAGCGAGGAGGCGACGGCTCCTCGGCCGCCCTCCTCCTCGTCGTCCTCGAACCACTCCTGCGCACCGACACTGACGAGATAGATCCCCATGGCCGAAACGTACAAGGCGCCACTGACAACGGGCTTCCTCCTCGCTGGACTGCGCCTTTCAAGCTGGTTCGAAGGCGGTCGAGTCCCGTCCCGGGGGCCACTCCGGGGCAGGCGCTTCGCCGTCCGCCCCCCACATTTTGCGTGACAGCGGGGGTGAACAAGCGCTTAGATAGTAGATCCGACCCATGCCGAGCTGGAGGCCCCGTTGCTGTTCTCATCCGTCGACGACGTCTCCGCGCGTCTGGCCGCGACCGGCTACCTCGCCTCGCCCGCGGTCGCCACGACCGTCTTCCTCGCCGACCGCCTGGGCAAGCCGCTGCTGGTGGAGGGCCCCGCCGGGGTCGGCAAGACGGAGCTCGCCAAGGCCGTGGCCGAGGTGGCGGGTGCGCGGCTGGTCCGGCTGCAGTGCTACGAGGGCGTCGACGAGTCCCGGGCGCTGTACGAGTGGAACCACGCCAAGCAGCTGCTGCGCATCAGCGCCGGCCGCGACGAGACCTGGGACGAGACCCGCACGGACATCTTCAGCGAGGAGTTCCTGCTCACCCGCCCGCTGCTCACCGCCATCCGCGGCGACGACCCCAAGGTGCTGCTGATCGACGAGACCGACAAGGCGGACGTCGAGGTGGAGGGCCTGCTCCTGGAGGTGCTGAGCGACTTCCAGGTCACTGTTCCCGAGCTGGGCACGATCACCGCGACCCGTCGCCCCTTCGTCGTCCTGACCTCGAACGCGAGCCGCGAGCTGTCCGAGGCGCTGCGCCGCCGCTGTCTGTTCCTGCACATCGGCTTCCCCGAGCAGGAGTTGGAGCGCCGGATCGTACGGCTGAAGGTGCCCGGCCTGGACGAGGCGCTGGCCGACTCGGTGGTGCGGGTGGTCGGTGCGCTGCGCGCGATGGACCTGCGCAAGGTGCCCTCGGTCGCCGAGACGATCGACTGGGCGCGCACCCTGCTCGCGCTCGGCGCGGACACCCTCGACGAGAGCGTCGTACGCGACAGCCTGGGCGTCCTGCTCAAGCATCAGGACGACGTCCTCAAGGCGGCCGCCAAGCTCGACCTGGACGCCGTGTGACC
This sequence comes from Streptomyces sp. NPDC051172, assembly GCF_040682555.1. NCBI lineage: Bacteria > Bacillati > Actinomycetota > Actinomycetes > Kitasatosporales > Streptomycetaceae > Streptomyces > Streptomyces sp. NPDC051172. The sequence continues at coordinate 43,384 of NZ_JBFBBE010000014.1, read as the reverse complement.
GCCCCGGGAGTGGCGGAGCGCCTCACCTCGCTGGTCGGAGCGCTGCGCGCGCACGGCATGCGGATCGGTACCGGCGAGACCGTGGACGCGGCGCAGGCGGTGGCGGCGCTGGGACTGGCGGACCGTGAGCTGCTGCGGGAGGGGCTGGCCGCGACGCTGCTGCACGGCACGGTGCAGCGGCAGGTGTTCGACCCGGTCTTCGACCTGTACTTCCCGCGGGGCGTCGGCGCGCCGGAGACGAAGCCCGCGGACCGGGACGAGTTGCGGGAACGGCTCGCCGCGGCACTCGCCGCGGGCGACGTCGTCCTGATGGGGCAGCTGGCGGCGGAGGCCGTCGACGGCTTCGGCGGATACGGTGCGTCGCCGGGGTCGCAGGGCTGGTCGTCGTACCAGGCGCTGGACCGGCTCCGCCCGCAGACCCTGCTGGCCCGCGTCCGAGAGAACGTCCAGGCACGAAACGGCAGTTCCGGGTTTGCCGACCGGCTGCTCGACGACGAGATCCGGCGGCGTATCGAGACGTTCCGCAGACAGGTGGCCGTGGAGGCGCGGCGCCGGATCGCCGAGCGGCGTGACCGGGACGAGCTCGCCCGGCGGGCGGTGGGCACCACGCCCGACCGGATCGACTTCCTGTACGCCGGGAAGCTTCAGCTCGCCGAGCTGCGCAGGACGGTTCAGCCGCTGGCCCGTAAGCTCGCCACCCGGCTCGCGGCCCGTCGGCGCCGCGCCGCCCGCGGCAGCATCGATCTGCGGCGCACCCTGCGCGGTTCCCTGTCCACGGGCGGTGTGCCGATGAAGCCGGTGCTGCGCAGACGCCGTCCCGTTCGGCCCGAACTGGTGCTGCTGTGCGATGTGTCGGGGTCGGTCTCCGGGTTCTCGGACTTCACGATGCTGCTGGTGCAGGCGCTGCACGACCAGTTCAGCAAGGTGCGGGTGTTCGCCTTCGTCAACCGGCTCGACGAGGTGACCCGGCTGCTGGAGCGCGGTGCGGCCGACCCGGAGGGGCTGGGCGCCCGTATCCGGGCGGAGGCGACGCTCACGGGCTGGCACGGCAGCAGCGACTACGGCGTCGCACTGGGGGAGTTCGCGGAGCGGTACGGCGACGCGGTGGGCCCACGCACCACGGTGTTCGTACTCGGTGACGCCCGCACGAACATGAGCGACCCGAACCTGTCGGCGGTGCGGCAGGTGGCCGAACGGGCCCGCCGCGTCTATTGGTTGAACCCCGAGCCGCTCGCCCAGTGGGGCACGGGCGACTCCGCGGCACCCGAGTACGCCGACCTGGTGGAGATGCACGAGTGCCGCAACGCGCGGCAGCTCGGCGCACTCATCGCGCGCCTGCTGCCGGTGTGACTTTCAGCCCTTCGACTTCGCGTAGTCCGTCGCCATCTGTCCCGCGAAGTCGTACACGACGCACGGCTCGTCGCTGACCACCCAGGCGTCGTGCCCAGGCGACACCACGAACACGTCGCCCGGTCCGATCTCCTGCTCGGCGCCGTCGTCCGTGCGCAGGCGCATGCGTCCGGAGACGCAGTATCCGTTGTGGTGGACCTGGCAGCTGTCCGTCCCGGCGATCGGGGCCACGGATTCCGACCACTTCCAGCCGGGTTCGAAGGTCCCCACCGCGAAGTCGAGTCCGGTCATATGGACGGCTTCGAGGTGTCCGCGCGGGAAATCGCGCCGCTCGTCGGGCTTCTCGACAGCCTTGATCTCAAGCATGACGGCTCCCTTCCTTGCGAGCCCCGCCCGCCAGACCATCGTCCGCCGGTCCAGCCGGGACCGCCATCCGGGATGCGGAGAAAAGTTCAATGAGCGGACAACTGGGTCGAACGAGCGGGGAATGATGCGAGGCCGCTTTCGCCGAACCACCCAGAAAGGTGGCGATCAGCGTGGCTGAACACCCCCATGCACAACTCGTCCGCACCGGCTATGAGGCTTTCTCGCGCGGCGACTTGGACACCCTGCGCTCGATGATGACGGGCGACGCCGCGCACCATGTACCCGGAAGCCACCAGTTGTCCGGCGACTGCAAGGGGGACGGGCTCGGCCACGCGGTTTCCATGCACCACTTCACCGCCCGGCGCGGCGACAAGCGGATCGACAAGGACGGAGCCATCGTCTTCCGGATCGTCGGGGGCAAGACCACCGACCTTGACGAGTGCCTGACGGACATCGACAGGGCCGACGAGTTCTGGTCATGACGCTGTCGCCCGGCCGCACAGCCGGGCGAAGCGGTCCGCGTCCACGTTCCCGCCGGAGACGATGACACCGATCCGGCGCGGAAGGGAGCCCGCACGCCCGGCGAGCAGGGCGGCGATCGGGGTGGCACCGCTCGGCTCGACGACGATCTTCAGGCGCTCGAAGACGAACCGCATGGCGTCGCGGATCTCGTCGTCGGAGACGAGGGCGATGCCGTCGACGAGCCGCCGGTTGACGGAGAACGTCAGCTCGCCGGGCGTGTCCACGGCCTGCCCGTCGGCGATGGTGCGCGGCACGGGGATGCTGACGCGCCGGCCCGCCTCCAGGGACCGCTTGGTGTCGTCCCCGGCCTCCGGTTCGACGCCGATCACACGGATCCCGGGGTGCAGCCCCTTGGCCGCGGTGGCGGACCCGGCGATCAGCCCGCCGCCGCCGACCGGCACCAGCAGTGCATCCAACTCCACTGTTTCCTCAAGGAGTTCAAGGGCGGCCGTGCCCTGCCCGGCCATGACGTGCGGGTGTTCGTAGGGCGGGATGAGGGCGAGGCCCCGCTCGGCGGCCAGCGCCTGGCCGACGGCGACGCGGTCCTCGGTGTAGCGGTCGTACGTCACGATCGTGGCGCCGTATCCGACGGTGGCGTCCACCTTGGAGCGCGGGGCGTCCTCGGGCATGACGATGACGGCGGTGGTGCCCAGTTCGCGCGCGGCGAGAGCGACGGCCTGGGCGTGGTTGCCGGAGGAGTAGGCGGCGATGCCGCGGCCCAGCTGCTCGGGGGTGAGCCGGGAGGCCGCGTTGTAGGCGCCGCGGAACTTGAAGGCTCCGACGCGCTGGAAGTTCTCGCACTTGAGGAAGACCTCGGCGCCGACGAGTTGGTCGAGGGTGCGGGAGCGGAGTACGGGGGTGCGGTGGGCGACGCCCTTGAGCCGGTCGGCGGCGTCGCGGACGGTGTCGAGGGTGACCGGCGGGATGGTGGTCGTCACGCGTGTCCTCCAGCGGGGGTCGGGTCGGTGGCGGCTCGGGCCTGGGAGAGGTAGCTGTAGGCGGAGGCGCGGGAGATGCCGAGCCGGGCGGCGACCTGCTCGATCGCGCGCCGCACGGCGAAGACGCCGTGTTCGTCGAGTCCGCGGAACAGGTCGAGGCGCTCGGCCCGGTCCAGTGCGGCCCAGCTCTGGTTTCGTCCGAGCCGGTGGGCGTCGAGGATGGCGTCCACGACGGAGTCGATGTCGTTGCCGAAGGCGGTGACCGGCGGCTCCGCGGCGCCCGCGCCGAGGCCGGCCAGGGCGCCGAGCAGGGCGTGGGCCTCGTTGACCGCGCCGATGTCCACGTTGACGCACAGCGCGCCGAACACCGCTCCCGTGGAGTCACGCAGCACCATCGTGGACGACTTGACCAGCTTTCCGGCCGCGGTGCGGGTGACGTAGTTCAGGTCGTCGGCCGCCTCGTCGCCGCGCGCGAGCACCTTCATGCCGATCTCGCTCATCGCCCCGCCCACGGCCCGCCCGGTCACCTCGCCGGCGACGGCGACGACCGACTTGTCCGGTTGCCGGTAGTCGTGCAGGACCACCTCGCACACCGGGCCGAACGTCGCCGCGATCCCCTCGACCACCGGCCTGAGCGCGGCGAGGATCGCATCCCGCTCGGCGTCCTGGAGGTGCTCGTCAACCATGCCTCCTAGACTACCGGTCCAACCTCTGGACGGAAAGTCCAGGATGCCGTGTCGTGAGCCGCGGCGTACGTCAGCGCCTCGCGTGCGGCATGCCGGTCGCCGGCCGTCTCCCACCAGGGGTGCGTGTGCATCTCCTCGGCGAGGCGCCGACAGCGCTCCCGGGCATCCGCGAGTCGCTCGCGCTGCTCGCCGGTGATCTCGGCGCGGCCGGCCGCGATGTCCACGCCGCTGGGCAGGCGCGCGGCAATGTCCGCACAGTGCTCCAGCGCCCGGGTGAAGGTCCGCCGGGCGGCGACCAGATCGCCGGGTATGACGAACTCGCCCACGGTGAACGGCCGCGAGAATTCGGACGACCCCGGCTCCGTGTGCCACAGCGAGGCGTCGATGGGCCGTTCGTCGTCACGCGCCCGGGTGAGCTCGCCGCGAAGGCCCCCCTCCAGGTGGTCACCGGCCTCCCACGCGCCGGTCCGAGGCGCGGGCACGAGACCCACCCCGCCGACGCGGGGCAGCGCCGACCGGCCGGGCAGGGGCTCGGGGCGGCCTTCGAGGAACTCGTCCTTGTCCGTCGGGGTGACCCACATGTGCCAGCCGCGCCGTCCCGCCGGGCGGGGCAGGTAGAGCGAGACGAGTTCACCCGTGGCCGTGCGCCGGATGACGTCGTCGTAGTAGAGGCCGCGCACGGGTTCCCACACCGCGTGCCGTCCGCCGCAGCGGCCGGCGCCCTGCTGCGGGCAGGGCACGGGATGGCTCCAGTCGCAGCGGGACATGTGCAGTTGCTTGATGCCGCCGCGCACCGGCAGGGCCGCGCGGTCGGTCACGTCCCGCCAGCCCTGGACGTTCAGCCGGGCCCAGGGCGCGCGGTCGATGGGGATCGCGTTCTCGTTGTTGACGAGCCACAGTGGGGTGAGCCCGTCCCGGAATGCGCTGCGGGTGCGCTCGTCGACGGAACCGCCGGCTATGGCCGCAAGCTGTATTTCGTACGCGAGCCTGCGGCTGTCGCCGCCGTCCACGGTCACATCCGTGCGATGCGTTCCCCCCTCGGCCCCATCCGCCCCCGTGACCCGGAACCCCTCCCCCGCGGCGACCTTGGCGGTGTATTCCTTGAGCGCCTTGTGGAGATCGCTTTCGTCCTTCGTCTCGGGGCGCTCCCCTTTGGCCACGTGCATGGCGTGCGGGCGGCCGTTGACCTTGCGGACGGCCATGAAGCCGGGGCAGATGAAGCCCTCGTCCTCATGGGCTTCCAGGCAGTACAGAAGATCCGGCTGGTAGTTGCCGTAGATGTCGTCGAGCAGCCGCGGGTATTCGGGGTGCCCGAGATCCGCCTCGGTCAGGTCGAGCGTGATGCCGAGGCCCCTGTGCCAGACGCAGTAGGTCATATGGCGAGAGTAGGACGCACCACTGACAATCGGCCTAAGTCATGATCAGTAACGCAGGCCGAGCCGCCGGACAAGCCCCTCCCGGCGGCATTCACATCCATCCACGCATGAAATCTTGCGGCCGTCTTGCCTACACACCTAAGATACTTTCGTTACTCCTCGTGACTGACGAAACATCTCCTGTTCGCGGCTATCGAGAGTAGGTGTCCCATGACGGTTGCAGCTGCGTCGACGATCCATCCGGGCGAGGTGCACGAAAGACTCGGCCGTCATGTGCTGACCGACGGTTTCAAGCTGGTGCTCGACCCGCTCGCCAGTCGGGGCTCGTGGATCGTGGACGCACGCACCAGTGAGAAGTTCCTCGACCTCTATTCGTTCTTCGCGTCCGCTCCGCTGGGCCTCAACGCGCCGGGCATCGTGGACGATCCGGAGTTCATGACCCTGCTTGCGCAGGTGGCGGCCAACAAGCCCGCCAACCCGGACATGTACACCGTGCACTACGCCGAGTTCGTCGAGACGTTCGCCCGGGTGCTGGGCGATCCGGAGCTGCCGAGGCTGTTCTTCGTCGAGGGCGGGGCGCTCGCCGTCGAGAACGCGCTGAAGACGGCGTTCGACTGGAAGAGCCGCCGCAATGAGGCCGCGGGCCGCTCCCCCGACCTCGGCACCAAGGTGCTCCACCTCAGCCGCGCCTTCCACGGCCGCAGCGGTTACACCCTCTCGCTGACCAACACCGAGCCCAACAAGACGGCCCGCTTCCCGCAGTTCGGCTGGCCCCGCATCGACGTACCCGCGATGCGCTTCCCCCTCGAACGCCACCTTGCCGACGTCGAGGAGGCCGAGCGACGAGCCCTCGCACAAGCACGCCGGGCGTTCGAAGCCAACCCGCACGACGTCGCCTGCTTCATCGCCGAGCCGATCCAGGGCGAGGGCGGCGACAACCACATGCGCCCCGAGTTCCTGCAGGCGATGCAGGCGCTGTGTCACGAGTACGACGCGCTGTTCGTGCTCGACGAGGTGCAGACCGGCGTGGGCATCACCGGCACCACCTGGGCCTACCAGCAACTCGGCCTGGAGCCGGACATCGTGGCCTTCGCCAAGAAGGTCCAGCTCGGCGGCATCATGGCCGGCCGCCGGGTCGACCAGGTGCCCGACAACGTCCTGCGGGTCTCCGGGCGGATCAACTCCACCTGGGGCGGCGGGCTGGTCGACATGGTCCGCGCCCGGCGCATCATGGAGATCATCGAACGAGACGATCTGGTGGCCCATGCCGCCGCCGTGGGATCGTGGTTCCTTGCCGAACTGCGTGATCTGGAAGTCCGGCACGCGGCCGTGGCGTCCAACGCGCGCGGACGCGGGCTGATGAGCGCCATCGACCTGCCGGACAGCGGCGCCCGCGACGAGGCGGTACGCCGGTTGCGCACCGAGGAGCAGGTGATCGCATTGCCGTGCGGTGAGCGTTCGGTGCGCTTCCGTCCCGCCCTGTCCATCACCCAGGACGAGCTCGCCCTCGCCCTGCGGGCTCTCGACCGGGTCCTGGCCGGCCTGCACTGACCCTCCCGGCGGACACCGCCCCATCCCAGCGGACAAGGAGCAATTCATGGCCCGTTCCGTCGCCTCGATCGTTGCCGGCCACCCGGTCGCCGGCGCTCCCGGCGGGACTCTTCAACGCCCCAATCCCGGCCGTACCGCCGAGGTGGTCACCGAGATCTCGCTCGGGGACGCCTCGACGTTCGTCGAGGCCGCCAAGGCCGCGAAGGCGGCGCAGCGGTCCTGGTCCGTCGTCCCGGCGCCGGTGCGCGGATCCGCGATCGGAAAGATCGGCCGGCTCGTCGAGGCCAACAAGGACCGGCTCGCCCGCATCGTCACCGAAGAGATCGGCAAGCCGCTCGCAGAGGCACTGGGCGAGGTGCAGGAGATCATCGACACCTGCGACTTCTTCCTGGGCGAGGGCCGCCGGCTGTACGGGCAGACGGTGCCCTCGGAGATGCCCGACAAGCAGTTGTTCACCTTCCGCAATCCGGTCGGCGCGGTCGCGGTGATCACCGCGGGCAACTTCCCGGTGGCGGTCCCGGCCTGGTACCTCGTGCCGGCGCTGGTGACCGGCAACACCGTGGTGTGGAAGCCCGCCGAGTACGCCGCCGCGAGCGCCAAGGCCCTCTTCGATCTGTTCGTGCACGGCGGCGGCCTGCCCGACGGCGTGCTCAATCTCGTACTGGCCGACGGGGAGCAGACGTACGCCGGTCTGGAGTCCTCGCTCGACGCGGGCCTGGTCGACAAGGTCGGCTTCACGGGGTCGACGCTGGTCGGCCGGAAGATCGGCGCCCTCTGCGGAGGCCACCTGCAGACCCCCTGCCTGGAACTGGGCGGCAAGAACCCTCAGGTGGTCACTCCGAGCGCGAACCTCGACCTGGCGGTCGAGGGGGCGTTGTTCTCCGGTTTCGGTACCGCGGGCCAGCGCTGCACCTCCCTCGGGACACTCGTCGTCCACGAGTCCGTCCACGAGGACTTCCTCGCCCGCTTCGACGCCGCGAGCCGTGCGGCCCGGATCGGTGACGCCTTCGAGGACGTCCTGTACGGCCCGATGCTCGACGAGCGGTTCGCGCAGCGCTACGAGACCTTCCTGGGCTGGATCAAGGACCACCACCGCACCTGCGGCTCCGACGGCATCGGACGGATCACTGCCGACAATCCGCGCAAGGGTTTCGTCGGCGACCCCGAAGCGGGCCTGTTCTACCACCCCGTGATCGTCGACGGAGTGCGCCGCGAGGACGACCTGTTCCTCACCGAGACCTTCGGCCCCATCGTCTCGGTGACCACCTACCGGGACTTCGACGAGGCCCTCGATCTGGCCAACGCCCACGGGTACGGGCTGTCCGCCGCGATCTACACCACCGACCCGCACGAGGTGTGGACGTTCAGGCGCGGCATCTCCGCGGGCATGGTCAGCGTCAACAACACGACTTCCGGAGCCGAGGCGCACCTGCCGTTCGGCGGCAACGGCAAGTCGGGCAACGGCTCTCGCCAGTCGGGGCAGTGGGTGCTCGACCAGTTCACCCGGTGGCAGTCGATGAACTGGGACCACTCCGGCCGGCTGCAGAAGGCGCAGATGGACGTGGCCGCGCTCGAACCCGACATGGCGTTCCGCCTGTGAGCGGCGTCGAGGACCTGGACCGGCACTTCCGCGAGGCGGTGGCCGGTCTGCGGTCTGCCGCCCGGGCTGCGGGCTCACTGGATTCCCGTATCGCCCTCGACCTGTTCGACGCACAGTTGGAGAGCCGGCACGCCGACGCCGCGGCGCGCTGGATGCAGCAGCAGGGCCGCGGCTACTACACCATCGGATCGAGCGGGCACGAGGGCAACGCCGCGCTCGCTCTCGCGCTGCGGCCCACCGACCCGGCGTTGCTGCACTACCGCTCCGGCGCGTTCTACTGCGCTCGCGCCCGGCAGGCCGGCGGCGTCGACGCGGTCAGGGACATGCTGCTGGGGGTGGCCGCCGGGGCCGACGAGCCGATCGCCGGCGGCCGGCACAAGGTGTACGGGCGCCACGAACTGGCCGTCATTCCGCAGACGTCGACCATCGCCTCCCACCTGCCGCGGGCGGTCGGGGTGGCGTGGAGCATCGCCCGCGCCAAGCGGCTCGGAACCGAGTGCGCCTGGCCCGCTGACGCCGTCGTCTGCTGTTCCTTCGGGGACGCCTCGGTCAATCACTCCACGGCGGCGGGTGCCATCAACAGCGCCTGCCACGCCGCCTACCAGGGTCTGCCGATGCCCATCCTCTTCGTCTGCGAGGACAACGGCCTGGGCATCAGCGTGCCGACCCCGCCCGACTGGGTGCGGCGCGCCTACGGCGACCGGCCCGCCCTCGCCTACTTCGCCGCGGACGGCTGCGATCCTCAGGCCGCCCACGACACCGCGCGCGAGGCGGTGGCCCACGTACGCAAGCACCGCCGACCCGCGTTCCTGCACCTGTCGATGGTGCGCTTCCTCGGCCACGCGGGCTCGGACGCCGAAGCCGCCTACCGGATGCCCTCCGACGTCGCCGCGGACCTGCGACGCGACCCCCTGCTGGCCACGGCGCGGCTGCTCACCAACACCGGCGTCCTCACCCCGCAGGAGGTTCTCGACCGGTACGACGAGGTGGGCGGCCGGGTGTTCGCCGTCGCCAAGGAGGCCCTCGAGAGCGAGCCCCTGACCACCGCCGCGCAGATCGTCGCCCCCATCGCACCCCGCCGGGCCGATCTCGTGGCGACTGCGGCACGCCGAACGAGCGAAGCATCCGCGGCGCCCGTGGGCGAGCCCGTCACCGTCGCCCAGGCCGTCACCCACACGCTCGCCGACCTGCTCGGGAGCCACCCGGAGCTGGTCGTCTTCGGTGAGGACGTCGGCCGCAAGGGCGGGGTCTACGGACTGACCAGGGGCCTGCAGCGCCGTTTCGGCACCGCCCGGGTCTTCGACACCCTCCTCGACGAGCAGTCCGTCCTCGGGCTCGCGCTGGGCGCGGGCCTGTCCGGGCTGCTGCCGGTGGCGGAGATCCAGTACCTGGCGTACCTGCACAACGCAGGCGACCAACTGCGCGGCGAGGCCGCCACGTTGCAGTTCTTCTCCCAGGGGCAGTACCGCAACCCGCTTGTGGTGCGGATCGCCGGATACGGCTACCAGCGCGGCTTCGGCGGCCACTTCCACAACGACAACGCGGTGGGCGCCCTGCGTGACATTCCCGGTCTGGTCATCGCCTCCCCGTCCCGCCCCGACGACGCCGCCGCGATGCTGCGCACCTGCGTGGCGGCGGCGAAGGTGGACGGCACGATCAGCGCCTTCCTCGAACCGATCGCGCTCTACCACGCCCGGGATCTCCATGAAGACGGGGACAACGCCTGGCTCACCCCCTATCCACCACCCGCCGAGCACGTACCGATCGGCCGGGCACGTACCTACGGCACCGGCACGGACCTGACTCTCGTGACCTTCGGCAACGGCCTGCGCATCTCGCTGCGGGCCGCGCGCCGGCTGGAGCAGCAGGGCATTGCCTGCCGGGTCGTCGACCTGCGTTGGCTGGCCCCCCTGCCGGTCGACGACCTGCTGCGGGAGGCCCGAGCGACGGGCCGTGTCCTCGTGGTCGACGAGACCCGCCGTACGGGAGGCGTCTCGGAGGGAGTCGTCACCGCCCTGGTCGACGCCGGATTCACCGGTGCGGTCCGACGGGTCACCAGCGTGGACAGCTTCGTTCCGCTGGGGCAGGCGGCGCAGTTCGTGCTCGTATCGGAGGGCGATGTCCAGCGGGCCGCGGGCGAGTTGCTCTCAGGGGGCCGCTGAGGTCAGGCACACGCCGGGGACAGACCAGCCGGCCGTACGGGAGTTGTCCGGGGCATGGTGGGCGGCGTCGGCAGCGCACCTCTTTGCGTGCACCGATGCCTTTCTTGGGCAGGACCCGGTCCGTACGTCCGCTCCCGTACACGTTCTGCCCTTCCCATGTCGTTGCACGGTTCGCCGCCGCCCCCCGCGCCGTACAACCAAGGAGCACCGTTGTTCCGACGTCCAGTCCGTCCCGCCCGTACCGTCGCCGCGGCCGCAGCCGCGCTCGCCGCCGCGGGCTCTCTCACCGCCACGGCACACGCGCCCGCGCAGGCACACGCTCGCGCCCGGCACGTCCTGCTGCTGTCCGTCGACGGCCTGCACCAGTCCGACCTGGCGTGGTACATCGGCCGCCACCCCGACTCGGCGCTCGCCCGACTCGTCGGCGGCGGTGTGGAGTACACCCACGCGAGAACCACCAACCCCTCCGACTCGTTCCCCGGCATGGTCGGTCAGCTCACCGGCGGCGACCCGGGCACCACGGGCGTCTACTACGACGACACCTACGACGCCGCGCTCCTTCCGGCCGGCACGACGGCCTGCGCGGGCGCCAAGCCGGGTGTCGAGGTCGACCTCACCGAGGACCTCGACAAGAACAAGGACTCCCTCGACGCCGGCCAGGGCCTTACGGGACTGCCCGGCAGCATCCTGAAGATGACGGGAGACGCCGCGAGCCTCATCGACCCGTCGAAGCTGCCGGTCGACCCGAAGACCTGCAAGCCGCTCTACCCGCACCGCTACCTGAAGGTGAACACGGTCTTCGAAGTGGCTCGCAAGGCGGGCCTGCGCACCGCATGGTCCGACAAGCACGTCGCGTACGACATCCTCAACGGCCCGAGCGGCAACGGCATCCAGGACCTGTTCGCCCCCGAGATCAACAGCCAGGCCCTCGGCTACCCCGCGGGCAAGGACTGGACGAAGGACAACGCGGCGACCGAGCAGTACGACGGCTACAAGGTGCGGGCCGTGCTGAACGAGATCGACGGCTACGACCACGGCCGCAGCCACAAGGTCGGCACCCCGGCGGTCTTCGGCATGAACTTCCAGTCGGTGTCGACCGCCCAGAAGCTGCCCACCTCGAACGGGCTGACGGGCGGCTACCAGGCCAAGGGCGTACCCGGGCCGCTGCTGGCCAAGAACCTCGACTTCGTCGACCAGCAGGTCGGGGCGTTCCTCGCCGAGCTCCACAAGCAGCACCTGGACCGCAGCACGACGGTCATCCTCTCGGCCAAGCACGGCCAGTCTCCGACCGACCCGAAGGCGCTGACCCGCATCGACGACGGCCCCCTCCTGGACGGGCTCAACGCCGCGTGGAAGGCCGCCCACCCGGGCGCCGGCGACCTGGTCGCGCATGCGGTGGACGACGACGCGATGCTCCTCTGGCTCACCGATCGCTCCAAGGCCGCCACCGACTTCGCCAAGACGTACCTGCTCGCTCAGTCCGGCACCGGCAACGGCATCGACGGCGCGGCCAAGCCCTTCACGTCCGGCGGCCTGAAGACCCTGTACGCGGGTGCTGAGGCCGCCCGCTACTTCCACGCCCGCCCGGGCGACTCCCGCGTTCCCGACCTGCTCGGCATCACCCGGTACGGCGTCGTCTACACCGGCGGCAAGGGCAAGATCGCCGAACACGGTGGCGCCCACGCCGACGACCTCGACGTCCCGCTGATCGTCTCCGGCGCCGCCACCCCGCAAGGGGTACGCGTCGGCAACTCGGTGCGGACCACGCAGATCGCCCCGACGATCCTGCGGCTCCTGGGCCTCGACTCCCGGTCCCTGGACGCCGTACGCATCGAACACACGCGGGCGCTCCCGCTGCGCTGACCGGTACCAAGACCGGCGAGCCGAGCGCCTGGCCCTTCGGAAGACCGGGTCAGGTGCTCAGCTCAGCAGCCCGCGGTGAAGCACCGGTTGAGATGGCGCGGGATCTCGCCCGCGTCGGCGAGCGCTCTGTCAGGAGGGGACGATCTGCCACTGCTGCTGGGCGATGGCGGTGTAGGCCCACTGGTTGATGGCGGCTCCGTCGGCGGTGGAGCCGCTGTCGACGTTGAGGGACAGGCCGCTCAGCCTGTTGGTGAGGAGGTAGTAGCCGTCGCCGGTGGGGGTGATGGCCCAGTGCTGCTGGGGCGCGTCGGCGTCGCCCCAGATGTCGGCGGTTCCGCCGTTCACGCGGGAGAGTCCGCCGATTTCCATGAGTGTGCCGCTGTTGACGTTGCGGATCTTGTAGTAGCCGGAGTCGGCCCGGGCTATCGTCCACTTCTGGTTGGCGTGGTTCTGCCAGGGCCACTGCAGGATGGCGGTGTTGTCGGCGGTCTTGGCACCCGAGACGTCGGCAACCTTGCCGCTGTGGCGGGCGACGAGGCGGTACGCGGTGCCGTCGCCGGGAAAAAGGGTGGAGACCAGGGCGGGTGTCGCGGTGCGCCCGCCGATGCGCAGGTTGCCGATGTTGGCGTAACCGCCGGTGGCGGCGGTGACCCGGATGCGGACGAAGGCGGCGTTGGCGGCCGGCCAGTCGATGACCTTGGTGGTGCGGTCGCTGGCCCAGGAGGCGGTCGCGACCTGGGTGAAGGTGGTGCCGTCGGTGCTGGTGGAGATGGTGCAGGCGGTGATGTCACCGTCGGTGGTGTTGGTGCGGTTCCACTGCTTGGGCAGGTACTCCAGGGTGGAGATGTTGCTCCACACGCCGCCGAGGTCGATGGTGATGGTCTGGGGCAGTGGGAGATTCCAGGTGGACCAGCACGTCTCGAAGCCCTTGTCGCTGAGCCCGTCGATGGCGTTCATGGGGCCTTCGCCGGTGTGGTGGTCGGTGGCGTAGGCGGCCACGGGGGTGACCGGGTGTTCGGCGCGGAGCATCTGGGCGGGCAGGGGCGGCCGGGAGGTGTCGGGGCCGCTCCAGGCGGCGCCGACCTCGGAGAGCCGGTTGACGATGTTGGTGTCCAGCACACCGTTGCGGTTGGGCGGGCAGTTGAGGATGAACGAGGTGTACTTGGGCTCCAGGTCCGCCAGATGGGAGAGGATGGAGTCCTTGCTCATCGGGTCGGTCGTGGGCGTCGTCGGATGCCAGAACCACCCGTTGCTGATCGTCTGGCCCTGCAGCGAGGCGTAGGTGTTGCCTGCGGGTGAGGTGATGCCGAGGGGTTCCTCGAAGTAGATCGCGTCGCCGAGGAAGGGCACCGACAGCCCGCCGTGGTCGATCATCACGATGTTGGGCTGCAGGGACTTCACATGTTCCCTGATGCGCTGATAGGGGACGGCCTGCTGGCCCATCTGCCAGGCGTAGCCGTCGGTGACGAACATGTCGATGGTGCCGTAGTTGGTGAGCAGTTCGGTGATCTGGCTGAGGATGTAGGTGATGTCGCCGGGCTGGACGGCCTGGTCGGAGGCGACTTGGTGGCGGGTGTCATAGGCCTGCACGTTGTAGGTGCGGTCCCAGATGGAGAAGTACAGGCCGACCTTCAGGCCCTGGGCCCGGAAGGCGGTCACGTACTGTGCGACGACGTCGTGCTTGTACGAGCTGTTGGCAACGTTGTACTTGTTGTAGGCGCTGGGCCACAAACAGAAGCCGTCGTGGTGCTTGGTGGTCAGGACGCCGTAGCTCATCTTCGCCGCCGCGGCGGCGGCCGCCCACTGGGCACAGTCGACCGCCGTGGGCGCGAACAGAGCCGGATCCTGGTTCGGGGCGGCCCACTCCTGGTTGGTGAACGTGCCCATGTTGAAGTGGTTGAACATGCCGAACCGCATGTTCACCAGGTTGCCGAGATTGGTCTGCAGGTCCGCGGCGGCCGCCTGAGGGAGCAGGCGCGAAAGGCCGGGAACCACGGGCAGCGCGCTCGCGGCCGCGGCGGCGGCCGCGGAGCCCAGCAGGGTACGACGGGACAGTCTTCTTCCTGACGGCACAGATGTACTCCCGGTCTCGGACGGCTCTGATGCGTCGGGGACAGCCCAAGGGCCTGCGATCACAAGGGCCTTCAGGCGCGGCCCCGGCTCTGGGCTCCATGCGCTGAGTTACGCATGAAGTTCAGTGATGTAACTGCGCCGTGTCAACAGGTACGTGGATGAAAGTGCTCGGACAGAGCGTCAGCAAGGACGTTTTGCCTACTTTGACAATGATTCGCTCTATCGATACATGCCATGTTTCACAGAGAAGCCCGAGCGGAGCTCGACTCAGAGATCCCAGTAGCGAAATGAGTACTACTTATTTTGGAAAGGCTGGTTTCACTGAAGCGACCTGGCCGGAACCCGGCCGTCGGTCGATGACCACCGCAAATGGCGCCTTCAACTGGGGTGATTACCTGATTCGGGAGGGTTGGCGCACCCCGCGGACGGAGGCGTTGCCATGTCCCCCTTGTTGCGTCAGTGAAAAATAGGCGTGCCTATCGTCTTGACCTCGCCACCTCCTTGCATCGATAAATGCAACTCATAAGAAGCGGGGTTCGGAGGAAGGACACCACGGATGAGACGCCTGAGCATCGGCGCGGGGACAGTCAAGGCGCTCACAGCGGCTGCTGTCGTCGTCGCCGCCGTACTGCCCGCTCAGCCCGCCTACGCGGCCACGACGAACTTCTACGTCGACCCCGTCAACGGCAGTGACAGCAACTCAGGAACCAGCACCGCCTCGGCCTTCAAGACCATCCAGGCCGCCAAAGCCGCGGTCCGGACCGTCAACGCGAACATGTCCGACGACATCGTCGTGAACCTGCGTGGAGGCACCTATCCCCTCTCCAGCCCCATCTCCTTCGGCACCAGCGACTCGGGCACGAACGGCCACACGGTCGTCTACCAAGCCTACAACGGCGAGACACCCGTGATCACCGGCGGCAAGTCGATCACCGGCTGGACAGCGGCCGCCAACGGCGAGTACAAGGCGCCGGTCGGCAGCCTCAACTTCCGGCAACTGTACGTCAACGGGGTCCGCGCCACCCGGGCCCGCTACCCCGACCTCGGCACGGACTTCCAGCTGCAGGGCAGCGACAAGACCAACAAGCTGTTGAAGGTGCTCAGTTCACAGGTCTCCAACTGGAACCACCTCGACCAGGTCGAGATGATGCTGGAAACGCAGTGGGGCGAGAGCTACCTGCGGCTGAAGTCGATCAGCTCCGCGGGCGGCACCGCCGACGTGTCGATCCAGGACCACGAGGCGGGCATCCTGTTCCCGCGCCCCTTCCCGGTCCTCTCCAACGGCTCTCCCCTGCACTTCGAGAACGCCCACGAATTCCTCAACGAACCGGGCGAGTTCTACGTCGACACAGCCGCGCAGACCGTCTACTACAAGCCCCGCCCCGGCGAGGACATGTCCACGGCCACCGTGCAGGCACCCACGGTGCAGACGCTCTTCGACATCAAGGGCACGAGCCTCGACAGCCCCGCCCACGACCTGCGCTTCTCCGGGCTCACCTTCACCGGGACCACCTGGATGGAAGCGACGAACAACGGCTACCTCAACGGCCAGGGCGGCAACTACAACCTCTCGGCCGACACCTACAACAACCAGTACGTCGGCCGTCCGCCCGCCGGTGTCCAGGCCTCGTACGCCGACCGGCTCTCCTTCACCGGCAACGCCTTCACGCAGATGGGCGCCACCGCCCTCGACCTGCACCACGGCGTGCACGACAGCACCGTGACCGGCAACCTCATCTACGACACCGCCGGCAACGGAATCACGGTCGGCAAGTTCTCCGACCCGACCGTGGAGTTCCACACCATCTACAACCCGCCGTCCTCACCGGCGGGCGAGGACGCCCGGGAGGTCGTCAAGAACGTCACGGTCAAGGACAACCTGATCACCCGGATCGGCGAGGACTACCTGGGCACCGCGGGCATCAACGCGGGCTTCGTCAACAGCACCACCATCGACCACAACGACATCTCCGACGCTCCGTGGGCCGGTATCTCGCTGGGCTGGGGCTGGCAGTCGGCGGCCAACGCCGAAGGCAATAACAGCGTCAGCTACAACCGGATCGGCAACGTGATGAACCGGCTGTGCGACTCCGCCGGTATCTACCACCTCTCCAACGACCCCGGCACGGTCATCAACGGCAACTACGTCCACGACGTGATACGCACGCCCGCCGCCTGCGGCTCGGCGGTGTCCGGCCTGTACATGGACGAGGGGTCGAACAACATGACCCTCTCGAACAACGTGCTGGCGCACACCGACGGATTCATCAATCAGAACCGCAACGGCTCCAATGTCACGCTCACCAACAACACGACGTCCGGCGACTCGGTGATCAAGGCCTCCGGTCTTGAGCCCGCCTACCAGGGACTGGCGGCGAGGCTCAACCTCGCCTACGACAAGCCGGCGTCCGCCTCCTCGGTGAACGGCTCCGCCTGGGGACCGGCCAAAGCCAACGACAACGACGGTGCCACCGGCTGGTCGCCGACCGGGAGCGACACCTCTGCCTGGTGGCAGGTCGACCTGGGGCAGGCCTACCAGCTCGGACAGTTCTCACTGACGGCCCGTCAGGACCTGGACCAGCCCGAGACGCGCGGCAACTTCGAGATCCGGGCCTCCAACGACCCGTCCTTCGGCTCCTACACCGTCGTCGGACGCCAGACGAGCACCCTGCCGCTCGCCTCGACGCTCACGGGCAGCATCGACGTCCGCCAGAAGTTCCGCTATGTGCGGGTGGCCAAGACCGACGGCGCGTACTTCTTCATCGCGGACTTCAGTGTCCAGCAGGCCGGCGGTGCGCTGGAGGACGCGACCGGCACACCGACCATCAACCCGTCGACGAACTACACGATCAAGAACGTCAACAGCGGGAAGCTGATGGACGTCAACGGCGGGTCCACCGCCGACGGCGCGAGCGTCATCCAGTGGCCGAGCAACGGTGGTGCCAACCAGCAGTGGACCATCGTTCCGGTCAGCGGTCAGCTCTACAAGATCGTGAACAGGAACAGCGGCAAGGCCCTCGACATCGACAACTCCAGTCACCGGACGGGGACCGCGCTGCAGCAGTACACCTACAACGGCGGCAACAACCAGCTGTGGTACTTCGAGCCGACAAGCGGCGGGTACGTCATCCGCAACTTCGAGAGCAGGCAGGTCCTGGAGGTCGGCGGCGGATCGACGGCCGACGGAGCCGCCGTCAGTCAGTGGATGCCGCTGAACCAAACCAACCAGGCTTGGACGATCCAGTGACAGGATGACCGACGCGTCGGCGAATCCGCTCGCCCGGACACGTCCGCCCGCCGTCAACACCCCGCAGCCCGCCCCCAGCCCACGACGAACCCGGTTGGGGGCGCGGCTCGCTGTCCCCGTAACCATGAACAAGGGAGTACACGGTGCCTGAACTGCTCATCTTCCGAACGCTGGGCCGGGGGGTGGTCGTCTGCCTGGCTGCAATGGCGCTCGCTCTCGCCGGACTTGTCGCCTTCTCCGGCGCCTCGCAGGCCGCTGCACAAGGGCCCTGCGACATCTACGCGGCGGGCGGCACGCCGTGCGTCGTGGCGCACAGCACCACCCGCGCGCTGTTCGCCGCCTACAACGGACCGCTCTACCAAGTGCAGCGGGCCTCGGACAGTACGTTGCACGACATCGGCGTACTGTCGGCCGGAGGCGTCGCCAACGCCGCGGCCCAGGACTCGTTCTGCGCGGGCACCACCTGCACGATCACCCGCATCTACGACCAGACCGGCGGTGGCAACACCCTGGTCTACCAGGGACCCGGCGGTACCGGCGGCGCCGACACGGCGGCCACCGCGACCACCGAAGCGATCGGCGTGGGCGGCCAGAAGGCGTACGCGCTGTACATCAACCCCGGTAACAGCTACTTCGCGTACAACTCCACCGGTGGCGTGCCGACCGGCAGCTCGCCCGAAGGCGAGTACATGGTCACCAGCGGCACCCACGTCAACAACGGCTGCTGCTTCGACTACGGCAACACGGAGATCGACCACAAGGCCGACGGCAACGGCGCCATGGACGCGATCAACTTCGGCACGGAATGCTGGTTCGGCGGCTGCAGCGGAACCGGGCCGTGGGTGCAGGCGGACCTGGAGAACGGCCTGTTCGCCGGCGGCAGCAAGACGTGGAACCCCGGCCAGGTCTCCCAGACCAGCCGCTTCGTCACCGCGATGCTCAAGAACAACGGCACCACCCAGATGGCACTCAAAGGCGCGAACGCCCAGTCCGGGAGCCTGACCCAGCTCTACAGCGGCGCACTGCCCAGCGGATGGAACCCGATGCACAAGCAGGGTGCCGTCATCCTCGGCAGCGGCGGCGACTGCTGCCAGACCAACCACAACGCGAGCGCGGGCACCTTCTACGAGGGCGCCATGGTCAAGGGCTACCCCTCCGATGCCACCGACGCCGCCGTCCAGGCCAATATCGCCGCGGCCGGCTACAGCACCGACACCTCCAGTCCCTTCACCCCGGGCGCGAAGGTGTCGCTGCAGGCCACCACCTCCTGCTGCACCGGGGACTACCTGCAGCACGACACCGGCGACGACAAGGTCGTGATCGCGCCGGTGACCTCCAGCAGCTCGACCACCGACAAGGGCAACGCCACCTGGATCGTCCGCGCCGGCCTGGCCGACAGCAACTGCGTCTCCTTCGAGTCGGCCAACGCTTCCGGCAAGTACCTCAGGCACTACGCCTTCCAGCTTCATCTGCAGCCCGACGACGGTTCCAGCCAGTTCGCCGCCGATGCCACCTTCTGCTCCAAGCCGGGCAACAGCGGCACCGGTTACTCCCTGCAGTCCTTCAACTATCCGGCCAAGTACATCCGCCATTACCGCTTCACCGGCTACGTGGCAAGCAATGGCGGCACCAACGCCTGGGACACCTCGTCTTCGTGGGCCCAGGACACCAGCTGGCTCGCTGCTGCCCCTTGGAGCTGACGAGCAACCAGCCTCGGGGAACGCAGCCCTCTGTCCGCAGAGCCGGATGCCGTTCGAAAAACCGGACACCGACTCGTCCACGCCCCACCTCACACTCCACCCTGAGAAGGAGTTCTCCATGATCAGACCACCGTGGATACGCGGCGTCAGACGTGCGCTGCTGGCGGCAGGGGCCACCGCCGCGCTCGCCGCCGGACTGCTCACCGCAACGGCCGCCCCTTCGCAGGCCGCCACCGAGGGGCCGTGCGACATCTACGCCGCGGGCGGCACCCCCTGCGTCGCTGCGCACAGCACCACCCGCGCCCTGTACGGCACGTACAACGGCCCGCTCTACCAGGTCAGACGCGCTTCCGACAACGCGACCAAGGACATCGGCCTGCTGAGCGCGGGCGGATACGCCGACGCCGCGCAGCAGGACTCCTTCTGCGCGAACACCAGCTGTGTCATCACCGTCATCTACGACCAGTCGCCCCAGCACAACAACCTCACCCAGGCGCTCAAGGGCCACTGGCCCGGTCCGGCGGAGAACGGCAACGACAACCTGGCCAACGCCTTCGAGGCGCCGGTCACCGTCGGCGGCCACAAGGCGTACGGCGTCTACGTGGCACCCGGCACCGGCTACCGCAACAACAACACCAACGGCATCGCCACCGGCGACCAGCCCGAGGGCATGTACGCCATCTTCGACGGCACGCACGTCAACGGCGGCTGCTGCTTCGACTACGGCAACGCCGAGACGAGCGGCAACGACGACGGCAACGGCACCATGGAGGCCGTCTACTTCGGCACCAGCACGGGCTGGGGCCACGGCAGCGGCACCGGCCCCTGGATCATGGCCGACCTGGAGAACGGCCTGTTCTCCGGGGTCAACCGCGGCCTCAACGCGGGCGACCCGACCATCAACCACCGGTTCACGACCGCCATCGTCAAGGGCGGCCCCAACCACTGGGCCATCCGCGGCGGCAACGCCCAGTCGGGCGGCCTGTCCACCTTCTACGACGGCATACGCCCCATTGCCGGCGGCTACAACCCGATGAAGAAGCAGGGCGCGATCATCCTCGGCATCGGCGGCGACAACAGCAACACCGGCCAAGGCACCTTCTACGAAGGCGTGATGACCCAGGGCTACCCCTCGGACGCCACCGAGAACGCCGTCCAGGCCAACATCACCGCCGCCGGCTACAACAGCGGCTCGACCAGCACCGGCTCACTGACTCCCGGCTCCCGGATCTCCCTGCAGGCCACCACCGCACCCTGCTGCACCTCCCACTACCTGCGCCACAACAGCGCGGACACCAAGGTCGTCATCTCTTCCATCAACTCCGCCAGCCCGGCCACCGACAAGGCCGACGCCACCTGGATCGTCCGCGCCGGACTGACCAACACCTCCTGCCTGTCCTTCGAGTCCGCCGACAAGCCCGGCCAGTTCCTGCGCCACTCCAACTACCAGCTCTACCTGAACACGGACAACGGCGGCAGCTCGTTCGCGCAGGACGCCACCTTCTGCCCCACTGCGGGCAACAGCGGCGTCGGCACTTCCTTCCAGTCCTCCAACTTCCCGACCAAGTACCTCCGCCACTACAACTACACGGCCTACATCGCCGGCAACGGCGGCACCAACGCCTGGGACAACACGAACTCGTGGGCCCAGGACACCAGCTGGCTCACCGCATCCCCCTGGAGCTGACAAGCCACCCGCCTCTCTGAGCGCCTGCAGCAGCGAGCACAGCAACCCCCGCACAAGAGCGGAGAATGATCGTGATCTGCGGCGGCCCTGTCGGCATTCTCGCGAGAAGCCCGCACCGCCTCTTCGCTGCGCAATCGCCCGCTCGAAGCTGCGCCGCTCACCGACACTCCTGAGCCCTTGTGACGCCGAAGGGCCCGGGCGACGAAGATCCGCGTCAACCGCACTGACCACACCCCGGAGTCGCCACATGAACGCGTTGCCGACCGTCCGAACCAGCAGGAGGGGCAGACGATGAAGCCCGTCACGCCCACTGTCCGCAAGCTGTCAGCAGTGCTTGCCATGGCTTGCTCGGCTGCGCTGCTGACCTCCCTCACGACGCCGACCCCCGCCTCGGCCGCGACCCAGGCGACCTACTACGTCGCCCCCGACGGCGACGACGCCAACCCCGGGACGATCACCGCGCCGTTCAAGTCCCTCCAGCACGCGCGGGACGTCGTACGCACGGTCAACGACAACATGACCGGAGACATCAACGTCTATCTCCGCGGCGGCAACTACCCGGTGAGCAGCACCATCGACTTCACACCGGCCGACTCCGGAACCAACGGCCACCATGTCGTGTACGCCGCCTACCAGAACGAGAAGCCGGTGCTGAACGGAGGCGTTCAGGTGACCGGCTGGACCCAGCACAGCGGGAACATCTGGAAGGCCACGCTCAACCGCGACATCAAGCTCCGCGCGCTCTACGTCAACGGCAAGCGCGCCCAGATGGCCTCCAAGACGATCAACTCAGCCGGATGCTACGGGAACTACACCGTGACGGCCGGCCAGGCTCCCTGGGCCTGGGAGTCGGGTTCGCAGTGCGACGGAGCCAAGTACAGCCTCTCCGACCTGCCCGCCGTCGCCACCAACCAGGACGACGTGGAGATCAAGTCGGCGACGACCTGGACCACGGCCATCGTGGGCGTCCGCCAGATCACCACGAGTTCGGATGGCGCCAACCGGGTGGCCCTGTTCCAGGAGCCGGGTGCGGCCATCGCCCAGGGCCCGCCGAACGGCAGATTCAACGCCGGCAGCGGCAGCCACACCTTCATGAACGCGTACGAATTCCTGCACCAGCCGGGCGAGTTCTACTTCGACAAGACGAGCCGCACGCTGTACTACTACAAGTCCGGCTCCGAGGACATGACGTCGGCGCAGGTCTTCGCGCCGAACAATGTGTCCACCCTGATCAGGATCGCCGGTACGTCCACGACCGACCACGCCCGGAACATCACGTTCTCCGGGCTCACGGTCGAGCACTCCGACTGGAACCTGGTCGATGTCGCGGGCTCCGTCTTCCGGCAGGGCCAGCAGGGCAACGCCAGTTCCACCGTGTACGCGAGGCAGAACTTCCACGCGTACACCTACCGCAACGTCGACCTGCCGCCGGGGGCCATCCAGGTCGAGAACGCCGACGGGATCGTCCTGCAGCGCAACACGGTGCAGCACACCGGCGCGGACGGCATCAGCCTGGTCAACGACGTGACGGACTCGCAGTTGACCGGCAACGTCACGAACGACATAGCCGGATCGGCCATCACCGTGGGGCACCCGCAGCACGTGTACATCGGTGACTACACCTCGACCAACCACGAGAAGTACCCGGTGAACGTCGAGGGTCTGTGCAAGAACATCTCGATCACGGACAACTACCTCTACGACAGCGCGGTGTTGTTCCAGGGGTCCAGCCCCGTTTCGGCGTACTTCACCGACACGCTGTCCGTGCAGCACAACCGGATCGAGAAGTCCCCGTGGGCGGGCATCACCCTCGGCTGGGGGTGGTGGAACTTCGACGGCTCGGCGAACTCCATCAACCCCGGCACACCGACCACCACGGCGAAGAACAACACCATCAGCTACAACCAGATCATCGACACGATGCAGGTGCTGGGCGACTCCGCTCCCATCTACGACCTGGGAAGCCAGCCGGGCACCGTGATCAGCAACAACTACATCCAGGGCGTGCCGGCCGGCCACAAGTACGGACTGCATCCCGATGAGGGGTCCGCCCACCTCGACTTCCACGACAACGTGCTCGATGTCGACCCCAACGTGGCCTACACCATCAACTCCGGTACCTGGGGCCGGCAGCACGACCTGACCATCACGAACACCTACGGCACTCTCAACAAGATCTTCAGCAAGAGCGTCCCGAACAGCACCATCCAGGACGTACACGCGTACGCGGACGACGTGTGGCCGTCGCAGGCGTACAGCATCGCCGTGAACTCCGGTCTGGAGGACGCCTACAAGGACCTCGTCCCCCGGAGCAACCTGGGTCCACAGGACTACGCGCTGCCCGCGAGCACGTTCACCGGCAAGGGAGTGTCGTCCATCCCGGTCCGCAGCCTCGGCGACGCGACGAAGACGCTCTGGCTGGCTCCCTCGGGTACGACGACGTTCGCCGCCGGCCCCACCATGACCAAGGCGTCCGGAACGGCGACGACCATCAGTGTCCCGCCGACCGTCGGCGACTACCGCCTCTACGTCGTGGACGCCCAGGGGAACGCGTCCGCCGCGTCGAAGTCCCTCGTACGGCAGCGATGGGCCTATGTCGACGACAAGGACTCGGGGCTGACCTACTCCTCCACCTGGTCGAGCTGGAACGACCCCAAGGACTTCAACGGATCCGAGAGATACACCAACAAGACCGGCGACTACGTCCAGTACTCGTTCACCGGCTCGGGCGTCCGGTACCTCAGCATGAAGCAGCCGAACATGGGGAGGATCGACGTCTACATCGACGGCACCCTGGCGCAGTCGGGCATCGACGCCTACGCCCCGACGGTGACGAAACAGGTGCCGCTGTTCGAGAAGACCGATCTCCCCGCGGGCCCGCACATCATCAAGGTCGTCTGCGACGGAACGAAGAACGCGGCCTCGTCCAACACCGTCTGCGCGCTGGACGCGTTCGCCTCCATCCCCTTCCCCGCCAAGAACGCGTTCTACAAGGTCCTCAACAAGGGCAGCGGCAAGGCGGCCGACGTCTCGGGCGCATCGTCGACCGCCGGGGCGAACGTCATCCAGTGGAACGACACCGGAGCGCAGAACCAGGACTGGCGGTTCGTCGCGGTGGGTGACGGCAGCTACGAGATCGTCAACCAGAACAGCGGCCAACTGATGGACGTCACCAGCGCATCCACCGCGGACGGCGCGACCGTCATCCAGCAGCCCGACATCAACGCTGACAGCCAGCACTGGAAACTGACCGCCGCCGGAAACGGCTACTACAAGATCAAGAACGTGAACAGCGGCAAGCTGCTCGATGTGTCCGGCTCGTCGACGGCAGCAGGAGCTCAGCTCGTGCAGACGACGGACACGAACGCCGACAGCCAGCTGTGGCAGGCAGTGAACGTGGACTGAGGACCTGGGGGACGGTGCCGGCCGGACCCCGGGCGGCACCCTGCCCCGCCAAACACCACCCACTGACGTCACCAGAACAACGTCCGGCCACCGGGTCA